>JALYXV010000007.1 GCA_030947025.1 Actinomycetota bacterium
AGGCCATGGCCCTTTTGTGCATGGCATTGCACGACCTGGGCGTCCCGGCCGACTCCTTCACCGGCAGCCAGGCCGGGTTGATCACCGACACCAGCCACACCAAGGCCAAGGTGGTCGAGATCCGGGCCGACCGCATCCGGGCCGCGGTGGACGAAGGCCGGGTACCGGTCGTGGGGGGGGCGCAGGGGGTTTCGCTCGACCACAACGTGACCTTCCTGGGCCGGGGGGGTTCCGACACGACCGCGGTGGCCTTGGCCACCGCCCTCAAAGCCGACGCCTGCGAGCTGTATACCGACGTGTCCGGGGTGTTCACCGCCGATCCCCGCGTCGTGCCCGGCGCCCGCCGGCTGCACCGGGTCTCCTTCGAGGAGATGCTGGAAATGTGCGCCGCGGGCTGCCCCAAGCCCGAGATGCGCTCGGTGGAGTTCGCCCGCAACCACGGGGTGAAGCTCCACGTCCGGTCCAGCTTCACGTGGGAACCGGGCACATGGATCGAAGAGGAGGACCCGCAGGTGGAACAGCCCATCATCTCGGCCGTCGTCTCGGACGCGTCCGAGGCCAAGCTGACGGTGACCGGTGTGCCCGACCGGCCGGGCGTGGCGGCTCGCCTGTTCCGGGCCCTGGCCGACCGCTTGGTCAACATCGACATGATCGAGCAGAACATCTCGATCCACGGCACGACCGACATCTCCTTCACCGTCCCCCACGCCGACCTGCCCGCCGCCCTCGAGGTGTGCCAGACCCTCCAGCCCGAAATCGGTGCCACCGACGTGCTGGGCGACAGCGAGATCGCCACGGTCTCGCTGATCGGGGCGGGCATGAAGACCCATCCGGGTGTGTCCGCGACCATGTTCGAGACCCTCGCCAACGAGGGCATCAACATCGAGATGATCTCGACCTCCGCCATCCGGATCACCTGCGTCGTGCGCCGGGCCCTGGTCGAACAAGCGGTCATCGTCCTGCACGACGCCTTCAAGCTGGAGGCAGAGTGACGATGGGACTGACAGTTGGGATCTACGGCGCGACCGGGCAGGTCGGCGGTGTCATGCGGGCCGTTGTTCGCTCCCGCGGATTCCCGTTCGACCGGCTGCGTTATTTCTCATCCTCTCGTTCGGCGGGCCGGGAGTTGGACGGGATCGTGGTCGAGGACGTGGCCACAGCCGATCACCACGGAGTTGACCTGGCCCTGCTGTCGATGGGGGCGACGGCGTCGCGCCAATGGGCGCCGGTCCTCGCCGAGGCGGGGGCGGTGGTGATCGACAACTCGTCGGCCTGGCGCATGGACCCAGAAGTGCCACTGGTCGTGCCCGAAGTCAACGGCGGCGCCCTGAAGGACATGCCCAAGGGCATCGTGGCCAACCCCAACTGCACGACCATGGTGTGCATGCCGGTGCTGGCGCCCCTCAACGTGGCGGCTGGCCTGGTGCGGCTGGTCGCGGCCACCTACCAGGCGGTGTCGGGGGCGGGTCGGGCGGGCGTGGCCGAATTGGAGTCACAGGTGCGGGAAGGGGGGGAAAAGTCGGCCGCGTTGACCTTCGATGGGGCCGCGATCGGATTCCCGCCCGCCACGGTGTTCCCCGGCCCGATCGCGTTCAACGTGTTGTCCATGGCAGGGACGTTGGTCGACGACGAGACCAATGAGGAGCACAAATTCCGCGATGAGAGCCGCAAGATCCTGGGAGTGCCCGACCTGGCGGTGTCGTGCACCTGCGTGCGGGTGCCGGTCTACACCGGGCACTCGGTGGCGCTCAACGCCGAGTTCGAGCGGCCCCTGGCGCCCGACCGGGCCCTGGATTTGCTGCGGCGGGCTCCCGGGGTGTCGGTCGTCGACATGCCCACCCCTTTGGCCGCCGCGGGCGGCGACGACTGCCTGGTGGGCCGGGTCCGGTCCGACGGGCTCCCCGACTGGCGGGGGTTGGCGATGTTCGTCTCGGGTGACAATCTCCGCAAGGGGGCGGCGTTGAACGCCGTGCAGATCGCCGAGGAGCTGGTGGCCCAAGGCCGGATGGGTCGGGTCCGCAAAACCCGCTGAACTCCACCCGCTGAACAACGTAAAGGACCCCGCCGGGGTCGCCAGCGGGGCCCTTCGGGAAACGGTTGGGTTCGAGCTAGAGCGTCTGGCGCCGACGGCGTTGCAAGACGACCAGCACGGCGCCCAGGACGATCAGAACCAAGGCGATGAGCAGGGCCAGCAGGACGTTGGCGCCGGTGAAGGCCAGCCCGCCGGGCGCTTCGCTTGTCTCGGTTGGGCAGGCCAGGGTGAAGGTCGCAGTGGCGGTGCCTGGATTGCCAGCACCGGTGGCCGTGACAGTGTTGTTGCCGCAGATGACTGCGGCGTTGACCGGGTCATCGATCTGGATGACCGTGCGCGAGACAACCCTGATTTCGATCGTGACGAATCCGTTGCTGGGCGACTTGGTTACGGGAACGACAGTCCCGTCGACCTTGATGGTGACGGTGCCGCCGGTGAAGCCGCCGCAAAGGGTGAAGGTCCGCGTCGTGCCGACGGAGAGGGTGCCCAGGTTGGTGTCACCCGGGGTGCACGGTCCGGCCGTCGTCGACGTCGTTGTTCCCGGCGGGTAGCCGGTGTCGGTCTGGGCCAGCGCCGAACCCCCGGCGAGGAAGACGGTGCTGACGACCATCACGGCCCCAATGAGGGCCGTCAACCTGTGCCGAAATGTGGGCACTCCAGTCTCCCTCCACGTGGTCAAGTGCCAAACCCTAGCTTAGATTGCGCGGGGAGGTGCAACAAGGGCTCGCACGCCTGGTGCGGCCGGCCCTCGGCTGCCCTCGCGCCGTGCCGGCCCTTCTCTACACTGACCGATCGTGCTTGCCCCGAACCTCGCCCGCCCCTAGCTGTGCCGGGACGTTCGCGTCGGCGCCGGCGGGCTCGCCGAAGGATGATCTTGCTCACCGCGGGCGGGATCTTTGTCATTGCCCTGATCGTGGCCGCGGCGGGATGGCGCGACGTGCTGGCGGCGCGGTCGCGTCTGCTGTCGGCCAAAGGAACCCTCGACCAGGTCGTGAGCCACCCCGCCGTCCTGAACACCGCCGAAGGGCGTTCGGCCACGACCCAGCAGTTCGCCTTCGCGGTGGACGAGGTGGCGGTGGCGCGCCGCGTCGTCGACGGCTCGTTTCCTCTGAAGCTGGCCCGTTTCATTCCTGGGGCTTCGGCCCAGCGGGCCGGTCTGGTGCGGTTGGTCGACGACTCGAGCACCGCCTTGACCACCGGCCACGGCCTGGTGGTCGAGGCCGATCGGCTGGTGGCCCAGGGGAAGGTCAACCGGGCCCAGGTCCCGATCGGGTCCTTGACCAGCTTCGAGACCGATCTGCGGGCCGCCGGTACGACTATCGCGGGCCTCAATCGGTCCGGTGGCGGCTTGCTGGGCCCGCTCGGTCGGGCCCGCCGGCAGTTCAACACCTTGGCCCGCTCTACGGGAACGCGCCTGCTCAATGACGCCGACGCGGTGAGCGTGGGCCAGCGCCTGCTGGGCTCGGGCGGGGTCCGCCACTACTTCATCGCCCTGGAGAATGACTCCGAGATGCGCGACCAGGGCGCCATCTTGTCCTACGCCCTGCTCACCATCGACAAGGGTCACGTCCAGGTGACCCAGCACGGTTCCATCCTCACCCCGGTCCAGGTGCCGGGCAAGGGCACGAGCGCCACCCTGCTGCTGAAGAGCCCTGCGCCCACACCTATCCCCGAGGGGACGGCGGCGGTGTTCGGCAGCATCTTTCCCACCCAGACCTGGCAGTCGGTCAACGCCACCGCCGATTTTGATTTCACCGCCAAGGCGGTGCAGGACATGTACCACCAGGCCAGCGGGCAGAGCGTCGACGGGGTGATCGCCCTGGACGTCCCCGCCCTGTCGTCGCTGCTGCGCGTGGTCGGGCCGGTCACGGTGCCCGACATCAACGAGCAGATCACGGCGGACAACGCGGGCCGGGTGATCCTGCACGACCTGTACGACTCGTTCCCGGTCAGCCAGCAGGTCGTCCGCAAGGAGCTGCTCTCTGAGGTGGTGACCGAGGTGGTCAACCGCCTGTCGGTGGGATCGTTCGACCCGCTGCCCTTGGCCCAGCAGTTGGCCACCTCGGCGGCCGGTGGGCACATGCGGGTATGGAGCGGCGACCGCGGCGAGGAGACCACGCTGGAGCGGGTGGGATTGGGTGGCGGCCCGGGGATCACCAAGGCCGACCGCACCTTCCACCTGGCGGTCGAGAACCGCAATGCCACCAAACTGGATTACTACGTGCGCACGGCGGCGGAGCAGCAGGTCCGCATCACCAGTGACGGGACCGCGGTCGTGCAAACCACCGTCGTGGTCCGCAACGACGCACCGTCCGGCGCGGCCCCGTCGTACCAACTGGGCCCGGATGGCTTCGGGACGACCCGGCCGGGCGAATACTGGGCCTGGGTGCTGTTGTGGGGGCCGTCGGGCGCGGTACAACAAGGCTCGGTGGCGGAATCGGGACTGCGGTTGAGTCAGACCATCCTGGGCCGCATCTACGGTGGCGAGACCCGGCAGTACACCTTCACGACCGTGATCCCCGATGCGGTGCGGGCCGGCCGGCTCGAGCTTCGTTATGTCCCCCAGCCCCGGCTGACCCCGCCCGGTCTGAGCGTCACGATCCAAGCACCCGGTTGGACGGTGAGCGGCAACCCGACCTGGGCCGGGATGTGGGATCGGACGATCAACGTCGGCTGGGGCATCCACCACTAGTCCCGACCGCGGATTCCGGCTCCAGCCCGTTGAGTAGCCTCAGCGGGGTTGACCGGATCGCATTTTCATTCGAGCAAGAAGCGGTCCGCTCCGTCCAAGCGCCGGTGGTGCTGGTGGTCGGCATGGTCCTGGCGGCACTTGCCCTCGTCGCAGTCATCGGCCTGTGGCGCTCGTCTCGGGCCGCCAAGGCGGGGCAGGCACAGTTGACCCGGGCGGAGAGTGACTTGCTGGCCCAGCGGGTCCAGCCCACCCACCAGGACTTGTTGGCCGCCAACCAGGATTTTCGCCGGATGCGGGATGAGCTGCACACGTTTCCCTTCGGCATTGCCTTGGCCTTCTGGCGGGCCGTCCCGTTGGTGCGGGTCCAGGTCCGGGCGGTCGACGACTTCGCCGACGTCGGCGTGTCGCTCTCGCAGGCGGGACTGAAGATCTCCGACGCCGCCGCCACCATCGAGCGGCCATCAGGCGAAGTGGTGCCCCTGTCGGCATCGCTGATCAAACTCCGGGCCGCCCAGGCGTCGTTGCAGGGCGGGGTCAAGGCGCTGGATGCCGCCACGGCTCGGATAAACGCCCTCAACCACTACCGGCTATTGGGCCCCATCGGCCAGGCCCACCGGGATGCCGCCGGCCGGCTGAACCGTATCGACGCCACCGTCCGGTCGGCCGACCAGGCCATGTCGGCGTTCATCGCCTTCACGGGCGGAAACGGCTCCCGCCAGTACCTCCCGCTGTCCCAGAATCCCGACGAGGTCCGGCCCCACGGGCGGCTTCTTCGGAAGTTACGGGGTCCTTTACGGCCGACGGCAGCCACGTGCGCCTGAACCGGTACGACGACAGCATCATGTGGGTGACGGACCATCCCGACGCCATCATTCCGGCCGCCCAACTGGGCTCGCCGTTCCGGTTCTACGACCCTCCGCTGGACCAGACGCTGGCCAACACCAACGCCGTGCCCGATTGGCCCCAGGTCGCGGCGGTCGCGCTCAAGCTGTGGCAACAGGGCGGTGAGACTCCCGCCGACGGAGTCGTGTCGTTCACACCGCAATTCTTGGCGCGGGTCCTCGCCGTCACGGGACCGGTTTCGGTTGAGGCCTACAACGAGACCATCACCTCGGCCAACGTCGTCGACAAGCTGGATTTCTACACCCACCAGGTCGCCCAGGCGCCGGGGACGAACCGCAAGAAGGAATTCCTTTCGCCTCTCGGCCAGGCGGTCATGGGCAAGCTCCTCGAGGCGCCTCCGACCCAGTGGCGGGGCTTGGGTACCGCCGTGGCCAAGGCGTTCGCCGCCCACGAGCTCCAGGTGTGGTCGCGCGATGCCGAGGTCCAGTCAATCCTCATGAAGCGGGGATGGGACGGCTCACTACCCGCGGCTGACGGTGATTTCTTTTATGACAGTGAATTCGAATATGGGGCCAAGAACGGCCGCGGACTGAAAAGGACCTTCGACCACCAAGTTGCCCTTCAGGCCGACGGATCGGCTCATATCACGACGACCATCACAATTAACAACACAGAGGGACCGGGAGCCCCCGGGGTCAACGACAATGTATTGACGTATTACACGTTGTACGGACCGGCGGGCGCAGTGGTCGATTCCAACGCGTCAGATCCGCCATTTTCCAGTGAGATGGCGATCGCCGGGCACCCGGCCACAGGGTGGTTCCGGACCGTGCCCGCCAACGCCATGGAGACCATCAAGGTGGTGTGGGACGTGCCCGCCCTGGCCCTGCAACTGAGCGACGGGTCGTGGCGATATTCGCTGCATTGGCGGGCCCTGGTGGACAACACGGGCGATGTCCTCAACCTCAAGGTGTCGCTGCCGCCCCACTCCCATTGGGTGGGACCGTCGCCCCAGGCCCGATCGAACCTTGATCGGGACCTGGCGGGGACGTGGACCTACCGGGTCTCCCGCTGAATCCTGCCGGCCCCGTCCCCAGGGGAGGCGAGTGGCTCGGAGGAGGTGCGCCCGGGTTAGGGGATGTGGGTCGGGATGATCCCCGAGAGGAAGCAGGAGCCCGGAAGCGGATGAAGAAAGGGCCGATCACGATGTGAATATGGAACCGCGGGATGTTGATGACGATCCGACCGATCTTGATGACGAAGTTGCAGAACTTGATCGGCAACGTGATGGGCAGCCGATTGGCAACTGCCGCCTTCGCCTGCGTGGTCGCCAGGGCTGCCTGCAGCTGGGCTGCGGTGACGTGGGCGCCGGCCGCCGTCGCGGCAGCTGGAGCCTTTGTCACTGCGGCCAGCCTCTGGCTCAGCACGGCCGCCTGGGTGGCGCCGTCGGCGACCTCGATGGTGCTGGCCGCGGTGGTGGCGTCGAGTCCGGGTGTCGACTGCTTCAGAAGGGACGCCGCGCCCTGCAGTTGCGATCCAACGGTGTTGAGATTGGCGACCTGGGGATCGACCGTCGTATGCCCACGGTGCGCCGCATGGACGACGTGAGGCGCGGAGGCGGCCGAGGCCGGGCTCCGTTCCAGCAGGGTCAGCCCGATTGCAGCAAGTGCAATGGCGACCAGGACCGCAACACGTTTCCGCCATGCAGAATCGCCATGACCTGGGTCGGCTACGTCTGCGCCATATTCCGGTTTCCAGCCATGATTGATGCTCTCATTTTCTACCGTCAAACGCAAACGACGACATCCTGACGCAAATCCTTCTTCCACCTTTTTGCTTTTGCGTTCAGGTTTTTGCCACTTTACTCCGCCGACGTGATCTCACCGGGCTCAATATGGTGAATCGACACAGTGTCGAGGTCCTGGAGCCGGAAGGTCCACGACCAGTCCGGGCCGATGGCGCCGCGGATGCGGCCGCTGCGGGCCCACCGGCCCACGGTGTGGACCGACATGTCCAGGTGCCGGGCCACATCCGCCAAACTGAGGAGCGGTCGTTCGCTCGGATCGTTGTCTTCTAGACGTGGGGGCACGGGATCGCCTCCTGGCTGAAGCGGCTCCATCGGGTCATCTCACGTCTGAGACTCGTTTGATGACGGCGTATGAGAACGTTGGGCGGTTTGACTGATTTGTCGTATCCCGTCAAGTTAGCGTAAACCTTTCCGACACCGTTGCCGACAACGGCCTGGTGGTGGCCCTGAAAGATGCGACTCTTGTCGCATAGTCTCGTCGGATGGCGGGTAGTCGTCAAGTCCCTGATCGGACGAATCAGACGGATCGGACCAGAACGGCCTTGAGCGACGCGGCGGCCGACATGATGCGGCGGGGCCAGCAACCCACCGTCGCCGAGGTGGCGGAAGCGGCGGGCGTCCATCGGGCCACGGCTTACCGGTACTTTTCCTCCGCCCGGTCCCTGCGGGCCGAGGCGGCGATCGCGGCGTTCGACATCGACCCGGAGGAAGTGTATGCCCGAGCCCTCGACCATGATCCGATCACGCTGATCGACGCCGCGGTCATGGCCGTGTGCCGCCTGATGTTCGGCGAGGAGGCACTGTTCCGGCAGAACCTCCTGGCCGTCTTGGAACAGTGGTTCGCCCGCCACGGTGACAGCGAAAGAGATCAGGTCCCCATCCGGTCAACCCGCCGGTTCGCCTGGATCGACCCGGCCATCGAGCCGCTGCAGGACATCCTTGACGCCGACGAGTTTCGGCGCCTGCGCCACGCCCTGGCACTGACGTTCGGCCCGGAAGCCGTCGTCGTGACTCGTGACGTGTGCCGCCTGGGAGTCGACGAGGCCACCGAGATCATGCGCTGGGCGGCCGCCACCTTGATGCGGGCCGCCATCGCCGGGAGACAGGCGCAGCCCGACGAGGCGGGCGCCGAGGCGTGGGCGACTGAGCTGGGTCACGGGTAGATCCGGATGGCCGGCTCGCTACCGGTGGCCGGTCCTCTTCTGCCTGGCGGTCTAGGCCGTCCCCTGGATGCCGCCCGGACGCCAACCTTCGGGCAGGTAACGACCCAGCCGGCCGTCGGCCGTCACATACATCCGCAGCCCGCATCCTCCGCACACCGAGTCACCCGGCCGCTCGGTGAAGGTCACGTCGGCCCGGCAATCCAAACAGGCAGTCGCGAACATACGTTCGAGACTAGCCCCAGGCTCCCAACTTTGCCAGGGCCTAGGTCGCCGTCCTGGGCTCGCCGGTAAGCGGATCCCGTTGCCGTAGCCGGGCCCGCGCCGCTCGGGCGTCGGCCACCAACGTGGGGAGCGAGTGCTCGATGATGAGGCCGGGGACGCTGACGCGGTCGACGATGGCGTGGCAACCCTCACCATCCTCGAGCGAGATGTCGATGGCGATGTCCCCCGCGGGAATCTGGGGGGAGCCGTGCTGAATCCGGCCGCCGACGGCAATCACGAAGCTGGCCAAGACCTCGGCCAGGTCCGCCGGGGTCGCGGCCCGGAGCAGAGCTCGGGTTGACCAATAGATCTCATTCGTGAGGACCGTCCCCGCTGGCGTCGCCGGGGCGAACCCTCGACCCGTTTCGTTCCACTGGCTCTCGAACTCGCCCTCGGTCATGACTTCGATGCGGGCCAGCGACGGCACCGGCATCCCGACCGTGCCGACGGCCCGGTCATGCAGGTCCAGGCCCCGCCTGAGTGCTTCCATGGGCCGATCGGCCAGGACCCGCAACTGCAGTGCGTACCGGTCAGGGGAGAACAACGCCGCCGGGTGCCAGGTGCGAAGCTCCTCCATGATGGCGTGAAGGTGGCCGTATCCTTTCGCCTCGTCGGCGGGGCGAGGGAGGTATTCCAGCACCAGGACCCATTCGTCCACATTGTCGGGATTCACGCGCACATTGCCTCAAAGGTCGGGAAAATGGGAGTTCAACCGGTCGGCATGGGCACCGGTGCTGCGCCAAGGTGCCTCCTTGAGTTCTACCCGGGGAGCGATGGGCCGAATCCCGCCCACTACTGCCGGTATGCGATGCCGCGGTGAGGATGCTTCACTGGCTCTGATCGGATTGCGGCCCAAAGAGGACGACGGGAGGATCAGGCCCCGCGGATGCATGCCAACCTTGCCCTGATCGGGGGCACCATCGCCGCCCTCACCCACCACAGTCGACACGTCAACCCGGTCCTGCTGGCGGTCGCGGGCTTGGTGGGCGGCTTCGCGGTGGGCCTCACGGGCATGGGCGGCGGCGCACTCATGACGCCGGCCCTGGTGATCCTCTTCAAGATCGACCCCAAGGTGGCGGTGGCCAGCGACCTGGTCAACTCGCTCGTCATGAAACCGCTGGGCGGGGCGGTCCACACCAGGCGGGGCACGGTGCAATGGTCCCTGGTCCGATGGTTGGTGCTGGGATCGGTGCCTTCGGCCTTCGCCGGTGCGTTCCTGCTCAACCAGTTCGGCGATGGCAAGCAGAACCAGATCAGGCTCTTGCTCGGGTGGGCCCTACTGGTCGCGTCCGCGGCGATTGTGGCCAAAGCGGTTCTTACCGCTCGGGCCCGGCAACGGATGTTGGCGGGCGAGGTGCCCAACGAGCAGCCCCACTCCATCAAGCCCCTTCCAACCGTCCTGGTCGGTGTGGTCGGGGGCCTGATTGTCGGTATGACGTCGGTCGGGTCGGGGTCGCTGATGATCGTGTTGCTGATGCTGCTCTATCCCCGGCTGGCATCCAAGTCCCTGGTGGGTACCGATCTGGTGCAGGCCATTCCGCTGGTCGCCTCGGCCGCGCTGGGCCAATTCCTGTTCGGCCACATCAACTTCGGCTTTGTCGGCGCCCTGATCGTGGGGAGCCTCCCCGGCGTCTACTTGGGCGCCCGGTTCTCGGCGCGGGCACCCGACGGCGCGGTCCGTCCGGTGTTGGTCGCAGTGCTGCTCGCCTCGGCCCTCGCCCTGCTCATCCCCTCCAACTACGCCGCCCTCGGCTGGGCCCTCGTGTTCGGCGCCGTGGCGGGAATCCCGCTGTGGGGTGCGGTGGATGCCACCCTTCGGCGTCAGGCGGACTGGGTCAAGATCGGGCGCAGCCGCACCCGATGGGTGGCCGTACAGGGAATCGGGGCGCCGTTCGGGATCGGCTTGGCGGCATCGATCGTGTACTTCGCAACGATCCGCAAGCAGGTTGTGCGAGCTGAGTCGATGCGAGAGCCCGTTCCCTAAGCGACCTCGGGGTCGGCTTGGGCCTCGCTGCGGATGACATGGATCACGGCGTTGATGAGCGCCAGATGAGTGAAGGCCTGGGGGAAGTTGCCCAGGTGGCGCCCGCTGCGGGGATCCAACTCCTCGGCGTAGAGATCGAGTGGGCTGGCGAGGGACAGGAGCTTTTCGCACAACGAGCGGGCGCGGTTCTTCTCACCGATCAGGGCGAGTGCCGATACCAGCCAGAACGAGCAGATGGTGAAGGTGCCCTCCTCGCCCGTCAGGCCGTCATCGGTCTCCTTGACCCGGTAGCGCAAGACCAGGTCGTCGTCGCTGAGCTCGTCCGCAATGGCCAGCACCGTCCCCCGTAGCCGGGGGTCGTCGGGTGGGAGAAACCCGAAGAGCGGCATGAGCAGCACCGAGGCGTCCAAGGCCTCGGTCTCGTAGTGCTGGGTGAAGACCCCGCGGTGGTCGACCGCATGTTCGCAGATGTCCGCTTGGATCTCGTCGGCCGCGGCCTGCCACCGCTCGGATAACCCGAGATCGTCGCGCATGCGGGCCAGGCGAGCGCCTCGTTCGGCCGCCACCCAACACATCAGCTTCGAGGACGTGAAATGCTTGGGCTCGCCCCGCACCTCCCAGATGCCGTGGTCGGGCTCCCGCCAATGGGCCAGGGCCGACTCGACCTGGTGCTTCAGCATGGGCCAGATGCGGTCATCCAGATGGTCGCGGTTCTTGGTGTGGATGTACACCGCATAGATGACCGCGCCCCAGACGTCGTGCTGGCGCTGGCGGTAGGCCGCGTTGCCCACCCGCACCGGGCGCGACCCGCGGTAGCCGCTCATATGTTCGAGGATGTGCTCGTCCAGATCCCGCTCGCCCCCGACGCCGTACATGACCTGGAGGTCGGGGTTCTGCTCGGCCACGTCGGCGATGAACCAGAAGAAGTCGTTGGCCTCCCAGTCAAAGCCCAGGGTGTACAGGCCCCACAAGGCGAACGTGGAGTCCCGGATCCAGCTGAAGCGGTAGTCCCAGTTGCGCTCCCCGCCGATGGTCTCGGGTAGCGACGTGGTGGCCGCAGCCACCAGAGCACCGGTCGGCGCATACGTCAGCCCCTTGAGGGTCAGGGCGCTGCGCTCCAGGTAGTGCCGCCACGGATGGTCGGGGAAATTGCCTCGCGCCAACCAGTGCTGCCAGTGATGGGCGGTCCATACCAGGCGCCCGTAGGCCTCGTCATAGGTCAGGGGCGGACCATGCTCGGTCCAGCTCAGGGCGCAGAAGCGGTGGTCACCCTCCTTCAGCAGGGTGCGGGCGACGGCCCGACCTCCCTCGAAGCCGATCCGCATGTCGGTGGTCAGTGTCAGTTCAAGGTCGACGCCGTCGGCCTCGGCCCGGGCTTGGTGATAGCCGCGCTCGGTATGCGACCACCGGGCCGCTTTGCAGCCGTAGTCGAATCGGGGTTCGCAGTCGAGCACCATCTGGACTTCGCCGTTCACGCAGCGGACGGTGCGCAACAGCACGTGGTCAGAGTCGTAATCCGTCGGTGCCCGGCGGTGGGTGCCCGATATCTCCTGCCCGCAGTGGTGCCACGGGCCCATAACGAGCAAGTCCCGGACCACGATCCAGCCGGTGGGAGTGCTCCAACTGGTTTCCAGGATCATGGTCCCAGGGAGGTACCGGCGGGCGGCCGGCACCATCCGGTCGGCCGGCCCGATCCGGAAGAACCCGGCGTCGCGGTCGAGCATGGCGCCGAACACGCTGGGTGAGTCCACTCGGGGCAGGCACAGCCACTCCACGTTGCCGCTGGGCGCCACCAGTGCCAGGCTCTCGCAATCCGACAGGAAGCCGTATTCCGCGATGGGCGGGAAGGCGGCGAAGGTCAGCGACGCCGCCCTCGAATCCCGGGTCTCTGCGGGCACCACCACGACTCCATGGTGCCAGCTATTGCCGCCCCATGCTCGCGGCCCGGTCGCGGCGGCTGAAGGGACGGCCGTACCGCGGGCTCACGGCGGCGTCCCAAATGGCTCGTGGCCGTCGCGCCGACCATCAGGACGAGGTGCCGGTACGGGCGGTGCGGCCGTTCGGGCCGGGACGCATGCAGGTTTCCCTCCGTGGTGGACCGGGCACGTTCACCACGTGACCGGGAGCTGGGTGAGCCGCCTGGCCCGGTTCGGGCTGGCCTGTCGGGGCGTGGTCTATCTGGTCATCTCAGTGCTGGTCATCGACCTGGCGCTGGGACGGGGAAGTGGGGGCAGTGGCGGTCAAGCCGATACCCGGGGCGCCTTTGCGACCATCGCCCGCCACCGGTTTGGCCACCTTGTCGTGCTGGCCATCGGAGTCGGATTCGGTTGTCTGGCCCTGTGGCAGGGGGCCCTGGCGCTGCGGCGCACCGGGCCGGCGTCGGCGGCCCGCGGTCGGCTGGCCGCGGCGGGCAAGGCGCTCATTGACGTCGCTCTTTGCCTTAGTGCGCTGGCCATCGCGGCCCGCCGGCCAACCCCGGCCGGCAGCGACCAGCAAGCAGTGGACATCACGGGCCGGGTCATGCGGCACACGGCCGGGCGGTTCGTGGTCGGTGCGGTGGGCATCGCCATCGGCGTCGCCGGCGTGACGCTGATCGCCAAGGGCCTGCGCAAGCGCTACGACGTCGAAGTGAGGATCTCCGACGTCGCCCCGTCGGTCCGGCGAGCGTTCGAGACCATTGGCGGCATCGGGATGTTCGCCCGTGGCGCGGTCGTCACCTTGGTTGGCTATTTCATCCTTCAGGCTGCCGTCACCTTCAACCCGTCGCGCGCCAAAGGCCTTGACGGCGCCCTGGCGTCGCTGGTGCACGACCGATGGGGACCATGGTTGCTGATGGCGGTCGCGCTGGGCCTCGCCTGCTTCGGGTTGTTCTCCCTCCTGGAGGCGAGGTACGCCCGTACCTGACGGCGGCACCGGGCGCATTCGGGTCCGGCAGTCAGAGGCGGGGTCGTCCGGTTGGGCCAAAGTGCAGGCCCGCCTGACGTTTCCGCCGATAGCTATGGGCCGGGGGTTGTTGTTGGGCCATCATGACCATGAGAACTCCCATCGCCACCGCCAGCCCCCCCGTCAGCACCTTCCACCGGACCGGCGCGCCGGTGAGCGGCAGGGCCGCGATCGTGCCCCCGACTGTCTCCGTGCCGGACCCGCCCCCACCTTGAGCAACCGTTGTCGTGGTGGAGGAGGTGGTCGTCGTGCCGGTACCGCCGCCTCCCGCCAGGGTCGTGGTGGTCGACCCCGCATTCGTAGTCGTCGTTGTATTCGAACCGGACCCGGTCGTGGTCGTGGTGCGGGGCGCCCCGAGGATGGTTGTCGTCGTCCCCGCCACGGCGGTCGTTGTCGTGGCCCCGAGGACGGTCGTGGTTGTCGTGGCGCCTATGACGGTGGTGGTCGTGGTCCTCGGCCGCGTGGTGGTCGTGGTCGGCGACACCGTGGTGGTCGTGGTCGGCGCCACGGTGGTGGTCGTGGTCGGCGCCACGGTGGTGGTCGTGGTCGCGGTGGGCACGGTGGTGGTCGTGGGCACGGTGGTGGTGGTGGTCGCGGTGGGCACGGTGGTGGTCGTGGTCGCGGTGGGCACGGTGGTCGTGGTCGTCGGCGGCGCCGTGGTGCTCGTCGTCGATGTCGAGGAAGTGCTGGACGACGTCGAGGAAGTGCTGGACGACGTCGAGGTGGTGGGGGGCGCGGCGCACATCGGCCTGGTGATCGTGTTCGAGTCCAACGTCACGGCGCCGTTCCGAGCCAGCAGTCGACCCTGCACGGTCGCATTCGTATTGGCGCTGATGGATGTCAAGGCGAGGATGGTCCCGACGAATGTCGAGCCCACGCCGAGGGTGGCGGAGCTGCCCACCTGCCAAAAGACGTTGCACGCTTGGGCGCCGTTGATGAGGGCCACATGGCTGTTGGGTGCGGTGATGAGCGTGGATCCCGCTTGAAAGATGAAGACGGCATTGGGATCACCCTTCGCGTCGAGGGTGAGCGTCCCGGTAATCGCAAATGACGACGGCGACTTGTACACGCCGGGGGTCTGCGTCGTGCCGCCCAGATTTGTCGGTCCTGAGAATGTCGTCGTCGGCGCTCGCCCGGCCGCGTCGTTGTAGGCGATGACCAAGTCCGACTTGGCCCCGCACGCCAAGGCGTCCGCGGCGTGGATCGTCCCGTTGACCACTCCCGGCGGGAATCCCGTTATGGCCGGGGTCGGGCACGTGCCTAGATCGCCATTGACGATGGTTGGTCCGGTATTGGTCACTCCGGCGCCCGCCAGTACTGCGAAACTGGCGGCCGTTCCGAGACCGACCGGCGCGGTCGCCGCGCCGGCGGGGCTGGCGGTCACGAGCAGGCCAAAACCCATGCCGCAACCCATGAGGCCGAGAACGAGCAGCGAAACCCTGCGGGTTGCCGGTTGCGAGCCCCCTTTTTTGGGCGCCCCCATCTGATAGTGAAGTCCGCGCCGGATACCGGGACTTTACACCTCTTCCGACCCAGGACAACCGACCCTCAGATGATTGTCGGCGCAACGGAAAACTTTTACGAAAAATTGATTTCCGGCTGAGCTGACATGCCTCTCCGCATACTCGATACCTCAAGGCGCGCTCGTACGAGTTCCGCACCGCCGCTGGCCGGTTTGTCCGCAGTTGCACCCTACGTTCACCCGTAGGTTATCACGCTATTTCGGATTCGGAACTGGGAAACCGGGTCGGTTCGTCACAGAAGAATGGCCACGACCGAGAAGCGCCTGAGGGGATTTCCGGCCGTTACTGGCACCGATGTCGAGCCGTCCCCCCCGGCCCGCCCCCGCCCGGAGAGTCAGGAGCCAGGTACCGGCCGGTTTGACCTGGGGGAGGGCTGGGTACATGACCGCCGCCACATCGGAAGCAGAATGGTCGATGGAGTTGCCCATGCCGCCCGCACTTGGTCTCGACGTAGACGCTCGCCACCCGGGGTACACCACGCTCACCGTGGAGGGCGAAGTCGATGTGTACACCGCGCCGCTCCTCCGGCAGAAGCTGGTCGAGTTGGCCGAGAGCGGAACGCCTCGCGCCATCGTCAACCTCGAGCCGGTCGAATTCCTCGACTCGACCGGGCTCGGCGTCCTCGTCGCCGCCCTCAACCGCTTCCGTCGGCAGGACGGTGAGGTGGAGCTGATCTGCTCCCAGCCGCGCATCCTGCGCGTCTTCGAGATCACCGGCCTGACCAAAGTGTTCACGATCCACCCGTCGCTGGACTCCGTCCCGAGCGGCACGCCGGCGTAGCCGCCCCGCGACGGCCACGAACCGACGGCAGAAGAGAAAAGCCGGAACTTGCCCTCACCTGACGGGCTACTCGTCCGAAGATCAAGCGACCGGTCGCATCCCTCGCGGGGATGGCCGGTTTCTTATCTCGGCCAGCCAGGGGGGTATTGACGCCGTGAAGGCATACATGGGCGAGCCAGACGACACGGCTGGAGAGGAGCATTCACCGAACCCGATGTCCTTCGATCTCGCTCGCGACATCCGCTCGTGGGCCAAGACGATTGACCGGTGGACCGATTCCGGCGAGGAGTGTTTTCTCGTCACCGAGGAGGGTCTCCAACCGACGACGCCGGCCGATGTGGCCGCCGCCATCACGCGGTTGCGCAAACCCCGCCGAACGCGTGCCGACTAGCGCTCCAAGCCGATCAATGGATGACAGTACAATCCGGCCTGTGCCTGCCGCTGAGCTCTCATTGGCGGCCGACGCGCGTAGCCCACGCGAGGCGCGCCGATTCCTGACCAGCACCCTCGGCACCTGGGGCGATGAGGCGTACGGCGACGACGCGCTCCTCCTGCTGAGTGAACTGGTCACCAACGCCGCCCTGCATGCCAAGACCGAGATCGTGGTGCGGGTCGCACTGACCCCTCTCTGCCTGCGCTTGGAGGTCACCGACGGTTCGCCCCGCCAACCGGTGGTCCGCCACTACAGCGACCAGTCGACCACCGGACGGGGGCTGGGCCTGATCAATTCCTTGGCCCGGCGGTGGGGCATCAGCCCCCATCCCGACGGCAGCAAGACGGTATGGGCCGAGCTGACGTCCGACTTCGCCCAACGGTCCCCTAGGGGCACCACGGTCGACCTTGCCGCCTTCCCGACCCTGGGCGAGGAGGGACCGGGCAGTGCTCAGAAGCCGGGATCACCGGAAGAGACGACGACTTCCCTACGAGCGGCATGAGCGACGGCCAACTCACGTTTGAAGCCGTCCAGCTCCTCCGCATCCCGGTCCCGATCTGGGCGCAGACCCAGGAGCACACCGATGAGTTGCTGCGCGAGTTCACGCTGATGGCGGCCCGCTTGCGAGAGCTCCCGGACTCCCGTGACGTTCCGGTCCGCCTGGTCGAGCTGATCGAGGAGCTGACCGAGCAGTACGGCGGCCTCAACACGGACCAGGAAAACCGCCTGGCCGAAGCGGCCGAGGCCGGCGTGGCCGAGATCGACCTGACCTACCGGGTCCCACGACAGGCGGCCGAGGCGGCGAATCGGCTGCAGGAGATCCTCAGCGAGTCCGACGCCTATTGCCGGGCGGGCCGGCATCTTCTCACCCTGGCCACTCCGCCCGAGCTCCTCCGGTTCCGCAACTGGTTCTTGGAGGAGTTCGCCTGCCAACTGAACGGCGCCGCCCCGACGCCGTATCCCTCCTATCAGGGCTAACCGACGCTCACAGGATCCACCGGTGGTCTCGGTACCAGGCCACGGTGGCGCGGATCCCGGTGTCCAGGTCCGGATCCTTGAACTGAAATCCGGTGGAGAGTAGGGCGGCAATGCTGAGGCGGTTGTTGGGATTGGCCTTGCGCATGAACCGGAACCGCTCCTCGGTGAGCAGGATGTCGGGCTTCATGCCGGCCGCCAGCATCTGCTCACGAGCGGTCGACCGGACCTCGTAGTTCAGGCCGCAGTCGGGGTCGTCGCTCACTGCGATCTCCATCCCAAGTTCGCCCGCGATGAGCTCGGCCACGTGATGGCTGCTGGGATAGCTGGGAAAGACCACGTTGAAAGCCTGTCCCGGGCTCTGGGGGTCGACCGCCAGGTGCAGGGTTGCCCGGATGACGTCATCGATGTGTACCAACCGTTGCTCCACCGCGGCCGCGGGCACGGGCAGCACCTGGTGACCGGCGAAATGTTCGATGGCGGCGTCAAGCACGGCACTACCGAGCAGCTTCACATTGCCCGGGCCATAGACCGACACGGGCCGCATGATGATGACCGGAACACCCGTTCGTCCCGCCGCCCACACCGCCTGCTCGGACGCCCACTTGGCCTGGCCGTAGGCCCGGCTGGGATGAGGCTCAACGGTCTCCTCAACGGGACTGGGGAGCTTGACCTCCTCCCCGTAGACCGAGGTCGAACTCATGTACACCATCCGCTCGAGCGTCTTCGACCGCTGGGCGGCGCCGACCAGGCGCTCGGTCGCGACCACGTTCCCGCGGTGCATCTCGTCCTCCGACGACTGGGAGCTGGAGGCGCCGGCCAGGTGGAACACATGGGTCACGTCCGTCAGCAACGGCGCCAGGTCGTCGGGGCCGGCCAGGTCGGCCTCGCGGTACTCGACCGCATTGGGGAAGCGGTCGGGCTTATTGCGACGGCCGCAGGCCCGGACCGCCCACCCTTCGTCGAGTAATGCTCCGAGGAGCCGTTCGCCGATGAAACCCGTCGCGCCCGTGACCAGTGCCGTCCGATCAGCCATGCCCGTAGCGTGTCACAACCGAGGAAGCCGGGGACCGGCAGGCGGTGGCGGTCGGCCCCACTACGGAAACGTGAACGCGGTCCAGTGACCACCCCCGTCGGTCGTCGTCAGAACCATCCGGGGGTTCAAGACGGCCCTACCGGTCGTGTCGTCCTGGAAGCCAAGGTAGAAACTGCCCTGGCGGGTGCTGGGGGTGGACTCGGTGTGCGTCGTGGTCCAGTCGGCGCCCGCGTCGTTGGTCACCGTGATGGCGAGACCGGTGTCTGAGCTGACCAGGACGGCAAGCCTCGAGCCGGTCGCGGCCGCGATCCGGGGCACCTGCTCGCCGTTGGCAGGAACGGCGGTCAGCAGGTTGCCGCGATGCGGTCCGAAGGTGGCGCCGGCATCGGCCGAGAGGACGACGAAGCCGGCCTCGCCGGTGGCGCGGGGCGTGCAGCCCACCGCCAGATAGCCCCCGGGCGCGGCGCTGACGGCGGTGGTGTCGGCCTCGCGGCCGCTCGGGGTCACGCCGCACGGATCGGCGAAGGCTGACCAGTGGGCGCCATTGTCGGTGGACCGGAGGAACTGGGTGTGGGCGTCTTGGGCTCCGCCGGCGGTGTGACCGAACGCCGCCACGTACAGGTTTGCGCCCTCCACGGCCAGTGTCGCGCCATAACCACTGATGGCCGGGGCCGGGAGCGTTTGCCATGACGTCGACCCGGCGGGAGCGGCTTGGACTCGGTACGGGCAGCCGGGTGGGCAACCCACTTCAGGATGGGTCACCCGCACGACCAGGCCGTGTGTCACTTCCAGGGCATCAGTAGCGTCGGCCGACCGTTGGGTCCAGGTGTGGCCCCCGTTGGTGGTGAGCCACAGGGAGGAGTCGCCAAAGGCATAGCCGTTGTTGGCATCGGCAAAGCGAATGCCCTCGACACAGGCCACGGTGACTGAGCACGGGGTGGATGTCGGCGTCTGCGGATCGCCCGTGAGGTAGGCCCGAGGCGCCGGGAGCCCCGCCCAGGTCTGCCCCCCGTCCAGGGTATGGGTCACCGACGTGCACGGTGGATGGGCGCACGGGGCGGTGCCCAAGGCCCATCCCTGGGTGGCGCTGACCCACGACAGGTCGGTTACGGTAAACCGGGCCGGGAGGGACCCGCCGGCTGACAAAGTCGTCGACGTGGCGGCCGGGGTCGTCGCGGGCACGACCGTCGAGGCCGTGGTCGACGGGGTTGTCGACGCTGCAGTCGTCGGGGCCACCGTGCTCGGGTGGGAGGTCGAGCAACCGGCCCCGATGAGCAACGCCGCGGGCACCAGACCGATCCGTCTCAGGTGGTTCATCGTTTCATTGGACCACCCGAGGGTGGTCGAGGTTCCGTTATTGGACCCACAAGGTCCGAACGGAGGCGCGATCTCCTGGCCGCAGGTCGACAGTACGTTTCCTGGGGTGTCAGCCCCCAGAGTCGCCATCGCGGGCGCTGGCGTTGTGCTGAGCGGGCTCCTGGGCGGCTGCGGGGCATCGGCGCCCGCGCCGCCCTCGGCGGTGCCCCCTTCGGCCGTGCCGCACCGGGCCGCGTCCACCACGCCCGTCAGCGCCCCCGCCACCGACTCAACCAACCCGAGCAACACGACCAATACGTCCGGTGCCGCTGCCCAGCCGGCCGACAGCTTCCGCCCGGTCCCAGCCGGATCGGACCTGACCCAACTGGTCACCCCGTTGGGAAGGTTGCTCCGCATCGACCCCCGTACCCTCGAGGTGGCTCTCGTGCCGGGAACCGCCGAGCCCGGTGGCACCTTCCCGGAAGGGGGCCAGGTCCCTCTGGCCCGGCGGGACGCCCTGGTCGCCGCCACCAACGCCGGCTTCAAGCGAGCCGACGCCCGCGGGGGCGAGGTGGTTGATGGCCGCACCGTCGGCACGTTGCGTCCGGGCGCGGCGACCCTCGTGGTCCGCAGCAACGGAACCTTCGACGTCGGTGCCTGGAACACTCCGCACGGCGTGACGCCGGCCCCGGGCGACGTGGTCGTGGTGCAGAACCTGTCCTTGCTGGTTGACCAGGGCCAGGCCGTGCCCGATCTGGGCACCGACATCCTGGGCCGGTGGGGTCTCACCTTCCGGCCCGCCGTACCGGTGTCGGTGTGGCGCTCGGGCCTCGGGATCGACGCCCGGGGCCGCTTGCTGTACGCGGCCGGGCCCAACCTGGTGCCGGCCCAGTTGGCCGAGCTGCTGCTGTCGGGCGGGGCGGTGCGGGCCATGCAGCTGGACATCAACCACCTGTGGGTCTTCGCCATCGCATTCGCCCATCCCGATCCCTCCCATCCCGAGTCCGTCCAGGGCCAAGCGCTACTGCCCGGGATGACTCCGAGCGTCAACCACGTCCTGGCCCCGGGCGCCCGCGACTTCATCGCCGTCTACCGCCGGGTGACCCATTGACCCCGGTGCGGGCGATCACCACGCCGCGGTTGATGGTGACCCTTCTCGTCCTGCTGGGTCTCTTCGTCGGGGCACTGGTGGTCGCCGAGCTCATCGTTCGACCCGCCGACATGGTCGGGTCGCCGTCGCGCTCCGGCCTGAGACTGGTGGAGGACGTGTTTCCTCCCCGGCATCTGACCGCCCGGGACATCAACCGAGGCGGCCGTACCTGTCTCGTGGGCAAGTCCTTGGTCGTGGCCGCGGGAGGTGGCTGCACCTTCATCGTGCCCGACGGTGTGCATGTCGTCGTGTTCCGCCGGGTCCCCACCAGCGCGGCCATGACCGTCACACTGAGCCAAACAGTGGACTTGACGCAGAACGTCGACACCGGCCAGCCGGGCTTGGATCCGAGCGATCCCCTCCGGTTGCGTTTCGCCGTGGTGCACAACGGAACGACCGTGACGTTCAGCAACTGCCGGGGACCGGGCGTATGCCGGCTCGATCTGGCCGGCTGAGGCGGCCATGGCCGCCAACGAGCACGAGCAGCCCGAAAGGGACCGCGCCAGGACCGACGCGGGCACGAGTCGGCTGGTTCGGCGCCGATTGTTCCTCTTGGCGCTGGGCCTCCTGGCCGCCGCCGTCGTCATCGATGGGGCCGCGGGCCTGGCTCTCAGACCGCCCTATCGGGCCCACCGCGACGCCGAGGTCCTCGCCACCCCCGGCGTTGCTGCCATGATCCACGACGCCAACGACGCCCCGGTAGACCCGACCGAGATTGCCCAAGTGGCGGCCCACCAGCATCGCTCGGCGCCGCTGGCCTTGCCCGCCCAGGCCCTCATCGACAGCCTCCTGCTGGTCACTGCCTTGGGCCTCGGTGCCCCGCACATCGTTCCGAACCGCGACGTGACCTCCACCGCTCGCCTGGGCTCGTTCATCGGCAGCCTGGCGGTGCTGTTGGCCAGCGTGGCGGGCGTCGTGGTGGCTGTCGCCCGGCTGCGCTACCTCGTCGCCCTCTACCTCAGCCCGCCGTTCGGAACACTCAGCTATCTCCTGTTGTACGGCTCGTTCCGACGGGGCGGATCGCTCGGTGCGGTCGTCGTGCTGATGGCGCTGAAAGTCGGCGCCTGCTCCGCCTTCTTCCAGGCCTACCCGAGGGCCACATCGGCTCGGGGACTGGCAGGCCTGGCGCTGACCGCGGTGGCTGCCACGGTCGTGACAACCTTCGCCTACGCCTTGTCACCCACCGGCCTGGCCAGCATCACCGACGCCATGGCGGCTGCGCTGGTGGCGTTGGCCGCAGTCCTCTGGGCCGGGGTCGTCGTGAGTGGCTCGGTCAGGCGTTTGGCTTGAGTCCGAGGGTCCGAAGGCCGATGCTGAAGCCCGGGCCACTCGATCGGTGGCAGGTTGGGCGTTCTCTGGGGAGTTGTCCGGAATGGCGCCGGTACGTCGCCCCGCAACGGCGAACCTGCCACGGAATGCCTCGCGGGCATGGCCCCCGGACCGGGCCGGCACGAAAACCGCCCGCCCGTAGGGCCTGTTACAGCCAGCCGTGGTCCCGGGCCCGCTGGGCCGCTTCGATCCGGTTTCGGGTGGCCGTCTTTTGAATGGCCGACGACAGGTAATTGCGCACCGTGCTCTTCGACAGGTTGAGGCGCGACGCGATCTCGCCGATCGGGGAGCCGTCCACCGCAGCCGACAAGACGCCACGCTCGCGTTCTGTGAGCGGGTTGGGCCCACCCGTAAGTGCGGCGACGGCCAGGGAGGGGTCAATCACCAGGTCGCCCGCCAGGACCCGACGGATGATCCCGGCCAACTGGTCGACCGGCCCGTCCTTGACCACGAATCCCGACACGCCGGCGTCCATCGCCTCCCGCAGGTAACCGGGTCGCCCGAACGTGGTCACGATCAACACCCGGCAGCCAGGGCACTGCTGGCGCATCAGCCGGGCCGCGGCCAGGCCGCTCAGCCCGGGCATCTCGATGTCGAGCAGGGCGATGTCGGCTTTGGTGTCGAGGGCCGCGGGGAGGACCTCCTCCCCCGACCCCACCTGGGCCACGATCTCGATGTCCGGCTCCATGGACAGAAGCAGCGCCAGCGCGCCTCTCATCATCCCCTGGTCCTCGGCCAGGAGAACCCGGATCACCCAGGATCCTGCCTCTCGGGGCCGAGAGGCACGGAGACGGCCAGACGGAAACCGCCGTCGGCCCGGCGCCCCGCCTCCAGCCGGCCGTGGGCCGACGCCAGCCGCTCGGCCAGGCCCCGAAGGCCGGTCCCGGCCCGGCTCTCGCCCCCGACGGGGG
>JALYXV010000020.1 GCA_030947025.1 Actinomycetota bacterium
TCCCCGTCCAGACGCCGGCCAAGCCGAAGTCGGAGTCCCGCCCCAGCAAGCCCGCGGCGTCCCCCGCACCAGCACCAGCCCCCAAGCCGTCGCCCTCGCCCTCCGCGTCTCCTGCTCCGTCATCCTCACCGCAGCCGCAGCCGAAGCCGAAGCCGCAGCCTCCATCTCGACAGTGGCCGGGTCGGCTCGCAGCTCGTGCTGCCACTCGGTCCACTCGGCCACGGCGTCGTGCATGGCGGGCAGGGTGGCGTGGTGGACCTCGTCGAGATCCCGGGTCAGGGCGATGAGCTCGTGCTCGCTGATCTGCATCTCGCGGTCTCCGTGGTTGGTCATTGAACCGCTCCCTCGTTGGCGGCCCGAGCTTGGTCGAGGCCGTAGAAGGAGTTGGGGAAGCCGACCTTGCCCGCCACCGCGGGCAGCTTGTCGGCGGGCGGCGGGATGGTGATCAATTGGGGTGCCCCGCCCTGGAGCAACGCCGCCACCGCCAAGAGGACGGCGGCGTGCTGCGCTTCCACCCCCATGATGGAGGCGAAGGTGTTGCGCAGCATCTTGTCGCTCACCGCCGCCGTCTCGGCCGCGTAGGTCTCGGCCGCCACGTTCTCCAGCTTGTAGGCGAAGTTGACGACGTCGAGCGGCGTCTTGAGCGTGGGCAGGGCGGGTGTCACGACCCCCTTGTAGACGGGCTGGTCGACATCGTTCTGGGCCTTGCCACCCAATGCCATCACGGCGGAGTTGAACGCCGCGGCGTGCTGCGTGTGCTGCTTGATGGTCATGGTCACGAACGTGGTGACCGTGGCCCCGGCGGGCGGCGGGATGTTCTTCATGAACGGCAGCCCGGCCGCCACGTTGTACACCTTGATGGCCAGGTTCTCGATCGACGCGGCGGTCTGGCCCGCCTGGACATCCATGGGGGTGTCGGCGAAGGCGGGTTGGGTGAACATTTGATAGAGGCCCACGCCGATCGCCGTTCCCGCGAACACTCCGAGGCCCTTCACGCTGGTGGCCAGCAACCGGCGGCGCTCAATGTGGTATGCCCGTGTCTCGTCGAGGTCGATCCCGCCGGCCGCCCGGCGGTCCTGTCCCTGCTCGACGACATCGGCGAGACCACTCTTGGTGGTCCGCATGGCGTCGGACTGAAGGTCTGCGGACTCGTCGATCAATGATCGCAGAGCCCGGTCGTCTACTGACACAGGGTTCCTCCTCTTGGTCGCCCGTTCTGGACGTGCAGTTTGTGACCGAAGTCCCAGCGCATCGGGGGTTCGGCGCCCTCCGATTACTGTTCGGGCCTGACCGCGATTCTGGATGAAGGAGCGGAATCCGCGGGGGGAGGAGTTACAGGACCAGCGGGCGGGTGGGGGCGAGGACCGATTCGGGGTGGGTGCGCCAGTCCACGTCGGCCACATCGACGTACAATTCGATCTCGTTACCGTCGGGGTCGTAGATGTACAGGCTGTGGGAGACCGTGTGGTCGGCCGCCCCGGCGATCCTCACGCCCGCCTCCAGCAGCGCCGCCCGCGCGGTACGCAGCTCCTCATCGGTGTCGCCGATCTTGAGGCCGAAGTGGTAGAGGCCGACGTGGCGGCCCCGCGGGAGCGGGGCGGCGTCCGGCCCGACCTCGATCAGCAGGAGCTCGTGGTGGGTGCGCCCGCTGGAGAAGGCCGCCACTGCCAGCCCCTCGGGGCTGATCTGCTGCCATCCGAGCACGTCGCGGTAGAAGGCGGACGACTGCTTGACGTCCCGGACATACAGCACCAGGTGCCCAAGTTCCTTGATCTTCATGGTTCAGGGAACCGCGGCGCTGGCCGGGGCATTCCACCCGCCCGGCCACCCGCCCGGCCACCCGCCCGGCCACCCGCCTAGGGAGCGGGGCCCAGCAGGAGGGCGAGGGTCGGGCAGGCGGCCGCGGCCCGCCGGGCGTGGGCCTCCAGCTCGGGCGGGATCGGGCTCGGGTCGATGACCGGGAACCCCCACTCGTCCAGCGTGATCCGCTCGGGGAACAGTTCGGCGCACAGGCCGTGACCTTTGCAGTGAATCCAGTCGACGGCCAGCGAGATGGTCATTTGAGGAGCGTCGTCGGTGTGCCGGCCCGGACGGACCACCGGGGCTGGAGCGGCCCAACCACGAGCCACACGACCATGATGACGGGCACCAGCACGCTTGCCACCGCGGCCGCGGCCCAAGTTCGGCTGGGCTCACGGGCGGCCGAACGGCTCTTCCACAACCGCCACCACACCGCGAGGAGAACCGCGGCCAGGCAGCCCAGGCTCACCCAGAGGACCCAACCGACGCGAGTGTCGGATCCGGTGGCGAACCCATGGACCAGGGCGATCGGCCAGCAGGCGTAGCTGAACCAATGGACGGTCCGCCAGGACGGATAACCCAGCCGGCGCCGCATGACGCTGGTGATGATCACGGCAATGAACAGGTCGAACGCCACCGTCCCGAGCCCCAGCCAGATGGGGCGGTACGGGGAGAGGAAGGGGACGACAGAATCCAGCCACCCGATGGGCGCGAAGCCGTCCACCACCGAGGTGGCGATGTGGACGCCGAGAAAGGCGGTGGCCAGCAGGGAGATGTTGCGGTGCAGGCCGGCGGTGAGGAACCGGGGCCAGTGGGGGCGGGCCCAGGCACTGACTTCCACGATGCCGAGCAGCACGCTCGCGGTCAACAGCACCAGCGCCACCAAGCCGGTACCGCGGGTGAGATACCACATCGCCTGGGTGCTGGCGATGGCGATCACAGTTCCCAGTGTCGCCTGCCCAGCTTGGTCTGGGGTGAGCGGCCCCTAAGGCCGCGCTGAGAGCGTGGTGGCGGCGGTGGGGTCACGGTTGTCCCGGGACGCCACTCGCCCGACGATCTCGGCCACGGCGTCGGTCCGGGGGACGAAATTGCGCTGGGAACCGTCCCGGTACCGGAAGGAAACGGTTCCTCGTGCCTGATCGTCGTCCCCGGCCAGGATCATGAACGGCACCTTCGACTTCTGGGCGGTGCGGATCTTCTTCTGCATCCGCTCGTCGGAACGGTCGACTTCGACGCGGATCCGAGCCTCCCGGAGTTCAGACGCCACTGCGTCGAGGTACTCCACCTGGCGCTCGGTGATCGGGATCCCGATGACCTGCACGGGCGCCAGCCACGCCGGGAAGGCACCGGCGTAGTGCTCCACCAGGATCCCGAAGAACCGCTCGATCGAGCCGAACAGGGCCCGGTGGATCATGATGGGCCGTTGCCGGGTCCCGTCGGGGGCGTCGAACTCCAGCTCGAAGCGGGCGGGGAGCTGGGTGTCGACCTGGATGGTGGACATCTGCCACGTCCGGCCGATGGCGTCGCGGGCCTGGACCGAGATCTTGGGCCCGTAGAACGCCGCCCCGCCCTCGTCCATCACCAGCTCCAACCCGGCGTCCGACGCGGTCTCCCGCAAGGCCGAGGTGGCCTCCTCCCAGTCGTCATCGGAGCCCGCGAACTTCTCCTTCTCCGCCCCCCGGGTGGACAGCTCGAGGTAGAAGTCGCTCAGCCCGAAGTCGGCCAGCAGCTCGAGTACGAAGCGCAGCAGGCTCTGCAGCTCGCCGGTCAGCTGGTCGCGGGTGCAGAAGATGTGGGCGTCGTCCATGGTCAGGCCCCGCACCCGGGTCAGCCCGTGGACCACGCCCGACTGCTCGTAGCGGTACACCGTGCCGAACTCGAACAGCCGCAGCGGCAGCTCCCGGTACGATCGCCCCCGGTCCCGGTAGATCAGGATGTGGAACGGGCAGTTCATGGGCTTCAGGTAGTACCGGCTGCCCTCCAGCTCCATGGGCGGGTACATGTGCTCGGCGTACCAGCCCAGATGGCCCGAGGTCTGGAACAGCTGCTCCTTGGTGATGTGCGGTGTGTTGACGAACTCATAGCCCGCGTCCTCGTGGCGCCGCCGGGAATGGTCCTCCAGCACCTTGCGCACCATGCCGCCCTTGGGGTGGAACACGGCCAGGCCGCTGCCGATCTCGGGCGGGAAGGAGAACAGGTCCAGCTCCTGGCCCAGCCGTCGGTGGTCCCGCCGCTCGGCCTCGGCCATCTGGGCCAGGTACCGGTCCTGGGCCTCGCTGGACGGCCAGGCGGTGCCGTAGATGCGCTGGAGCTGCGGGTTCTTCTCGCTGCCGCGCCAGTACGCCCCGGCGCTGCGCAGCACCTTGAAGGCGGGGATGGTGCGGGTAGTGGGCAGGTGGGGGCCCCGGCACAGGTCCTTCCAGCACAGCTCGCCCGTGCGGGCGTGCAGGTTGTCGTAGATCGTCAGCTCACCCGGTCCCACTTCGACCATGGCGTCGCCGTCGGCGCGGGCTGCGCCCTTCAGTCCGATGAGCTCCAGCTTGTAGGGCTGGTCGGCGAATTCCACCCGGGCGCTCTCGTCGTCGGACACCCGCCGGGAAAAGCGCTGGCCCTGCTTGACGATCTCCCGCATACGCTTCTCGATCGCCTTCAGGTCCTCGGCGGTGAACGGCACGGCGACGTCGAAGTCGTAGTAGAAGCCGTTCTCGATGGGTGGGCCGATCCCGAGCTTGGCCCCAGGGAACAGCTGCTGGACCGCCTGGGCCAGGACGTGGGCGGTGGAGTGGCGCAGGATGTTGAGCCCGTCGGGGCTGTCGATCGTCACCGGCTCGACCTGGTCGCCCGCCCGCACCGGCGCGGCCAGGTCGCGCAGCTGGCCCCCGATCCGAGCGGCGATGACGCCAGAACCGGGGGGGAAAAGGTCGCCCGCGGTTGCTACCGCGTCGACGTCCCGCTCGGACGCCTCGCCAGAACGATCGGGCACGGCGGTGGGCACGCTCTCTATTTCCATAACCGGTGGGTCAGCTTACGGCTCCCCGGCCCGCCGTCCCGCTCCTTTAGTACTGCGCGGACGCGTGAAGCGGAGCGGTCGGGCGCTGCTGCCGAAACGCGTGGTACTTAGAGTTTTCGGGCGTGGCAGGCTGGACTGCCATGCCTTACTGCAACCATCTCAAGC
Source organism: Actinomycetota bacterium (assembly GCA_030947025.1). GTDB lineage: Bacteria > Actinomycetota > Acidimicrobiia > Acidimicrobiales > Palsa-688 > JALYXV01. Next base: position 4,976 of record JALYXV010000020.1, read on the forward strand.
TCATCGTGCCGGTGGTCCCCTCCGCTTCCGGCTGCGAGGACTGCCTCCGGGCCGGGCGCCACGACTGGGTCCACTTACGCCTTTGTGCTTCCTGTGGTCACGTCGGATGCTGTGATTCCTCTCCGGGGCGCCATGCCACCAAGCACTTCCGAGCGTCGGGGCATCCAGTTGTCCGTTCGTTCGAGCCTGGTGAGGCGTGGTTCTGGTGTTACCTGGATGAGGTTATGTTCGAGCTCGAGGGCGCGCCCCCGGCGGTGTCGCACCCCTGAACCGACGGGCGTCGCGCCGTTCTTCGCATTCGCGTTGGCGGGGCCGGTCGGGTCCAGGAACGCACCTCTCCGACCGTAGAATGCCGGGCGATGAGGGCCCGGATCGGCATAACCAGTTCGCCCGCCATCCACGATGAGCGCCTGATCGAGCGGGTCAACCGGTTGTACGTCGACGCGGTGGCGCGCGCCGGAGGCGTGGCGCTGATCCTGCCCACCATGGCGCCGGACGATGCCGACGAGATGCTGGCCGGTCTCGAGGGACTCCTCCTCACCGGTGGAGGTGACGTGGCGCCGTGGCAGTACGGGGAACAAGCGGCGCCCGAGGTCTACGGCGTCGACCCGGCCCGGGACGCATGGGAGCTGGGGCTGGTGGCGGCCGCGTCCAACTCAGGGATGCCCATCCTCGGTGTGTGCCGGGGCGCCCAGCTCCTCAACGTGGCCGCGGGCGGAAATTTGATCCAGCACCTCCCTCATGTCACCCAGGAGTCCCACTGGCAGCGATCGCGTCATCGCGAGTTGGTGCACCCGATCTTCATCGCCGAGGACAGCCGGGTGGGCCGGATTGTCGGCTCGCCCGGCCTCGATGTCAACACCATTCACCACCAGGCCATCGCCCGGGTGGGTGCGGGCTATCGCCCCGTTGCCTGGTCACCCGACGGCATCATCGAGGCCATCGAGGCCTGCCCGGGGGACGATGGGACCGATGGACCACCCGTCGTCGGGGTCCAGTGGCACCCGGAGTCGCTGGTTGACGTGGCGCCCCACGGCCAACTGTTTTTGTGGTTGACCCGCACCGCCGCCCGCCGCCGGCCCGGCGTGGAGATCCCCGAATCCTTCGGGCCTCCGGCCCCGCCCGCCGCCGACCTCGGCACAGTGGTCGACGACGTGGCCTGAGGAAGGCGCCCGGCGGGTACGACCGCGAAGACGCCGGATACAGAAGCGAAACATCACCCGTCTACTGTTGACCCGGGATCGGGAGGTCAGGTCGTGGCCCAGACATCAGCTCCGCTCGCCAACGGCCAGCAGTCCGTCACGCCGGTGACGGCCCAGGCCCTACCCGGCGGTCCCGCCCCGGTGGCGGCCATGACCCCACTGGCACCCCATGTCATCGTCTTGTTCGGGGCGGGCGGCGATCTGGCCCGGCGCAAGCTCTTGCCCGGCCTGCTCCACCTGGCCCAAGCAGGTCTCCTGCCGGACTGCCGGATAATCGCCACGTCCTTGGAGGACCTCGATGATGAGGTGTTCCGGCGGCTGGTCCGCCAGGCGTGCGACGAGTTCGGCCGCACCGAGATCTCGGGCCCGGACTGGGCCGGCTTCGAGCAGCGGATCAGCTACGTGCCCCAGGCCCGGGGCCCCCAGGGATTGGCCGACGCGGTGGCCGCGGCCGAACGGGCCCTGAGGGGCGGCGACAACGGCACCGAGGTGCGACGGCTGCACTACCTGAGCATCCCGCCCGCCGCGGCCCGCGCCGTGGTCCAGACGTTGGGCCAGGCCGGGTTGGTCGAGCGGTCCCGCATCATCATGGAGAAGCCGTTCGGCACCGACCTGCGCAGCGCCCGGGCGCTCAACGCCGCCGTCCACGAGGTGTTCGACGAGAGCCGGGTCTTCCGGATCGATCACTTCCTCGGGAAGGAGGCGGCCCAGAACATCCTGGCCTTCCGTTTCGCCAACGGCCTGTTCGAGCCGATCTGGAACCGGGACCACATCGACCATGTCCAAATCGACGTGCCCGAGACCCTTTCGGTGGGCAACCGAGGAACGTTCTACGACGCCACCGGGGCGTTTCGCGACATGGTTGTCACGCATCTCTTCCAGATCCTGGCGTTCATGGCCATGGAACCTCCCACTGCGCTCGAGCCTCGCGCCATCAGCGAGGAGAAGAACAAGGTCTTCCGGTCGCTGTGCCCGATCGACGTCACCAGGGTCGTCCGAGGGCAGTACGAGGGGTATCGGTCGACCCCGGGCGTGGACCCGAACTCCGATACCGAGACGTTCATCGCTCTCCAGTGCAACATCGACAACTGGCGGTGGGCGGGCGTCCCCTTCTTCCTCCGCACCGGCAAGCGCATGGCCGAGGGGGCCCGGATCATCTCCATCGCCTTTCGCGAACCGCCCCGAAGCATGTTCCCGACCGACTCGGGCGTGGGGACGATGGGGCCCGACCACCTGACCTTCGACCTGGCCGACTCGTCCAAGCTGTCGCTGTCGTTCTACGGCAAGCGCCCGGGGCCGGGCATGCGTTTGGACAAACTCAGCCTGCAGTTTGCCCTCCAGGAGACCAGCTACGAGGGCGACGTGCTGGAGGCGTACGAACGGCTGATCCACGACGCCATGAGCGGCGACCACACCTTGTTCACCACCGCCGAGGGAATCGAACGACTGTGGGAGGTGGCCACGCCGCTGCTCGAGGCGCCCCCACCGGTCGGCCTCTATCCGGAGGGCAGCTGGGGACCAGAAGCGGTGCACGAGCTCATCCACCCGCACCACTGGCGCCTGCCGTTCCAGCGGGGCTGGCGGGGCGCACGGGCCGCGGGGTGATGATGCCGGACCGCACCGGCGACCCGGGCTAGCGTCATTGCCTCGACCTGCCTCGCGCGGCGCTGCTTGACCTGCGGGAAGCCGAGCCGAAGCGGTCCAACCGACGTGACCCGACACCCGCCCCTTTTCCCCACCTCCTCTGCCGAGCCCGCTCGGTGACCACCACCGCCCCGGCGGACGTGGTGGCGGCCTACCGCCCGCCCGAGGGCGCCTTCGATCACATGGTCGACGGTGAGGGGAGGGTCAGGGACCACTGGGCCGCGGTCGGGCAGGTGCTCGATGGGCTGGGGCTGGCGGAGTTGCAGCGGCGGCGGGCCGAGGCGGCCCGGCTGCTCGACGACGACGGCGTCACCTACAACGTGTACGGGAGCCATCGGGGAGTGGCGCCCCGCTGGCCCCTCGACCCCGTCCCGCTGCTGGTCACGAGCGAGGAATGGGCGGGCATCGAGGGCGCGGTGATCCAACGGGCCGAACTGCTGAACTGGATCCTCGCCGACCTGTACGGGCCCCGCGACCTGCTGCGGCGGGGGTGGTTGCCCCCGGAGTTGGTCTTCGACCACCCCGGCTTCCTGCGGCCGTGCGACGGGATCGCTCTGCCCGGCGCCCATCAGCTGTTCACCCTGGCCGTTGACGTGGCGCGCGACGCCGAGGGGCGAGCGTGGGTGCTGGCGGACCGGACCCAGGCGCCCTCGGGGGCGGGATACGCGCTGGAGAACCGGGTGGTCATGTCCCGGGTCTTCCCCAGCCTGTACCGCGATGCCCAGGTGCACCGGCTGGCGCCCTTCGTGCGGGCGCTACGCGGCGGTCTCCAGGGGGTGGCGCCGGGAGGTGCCTCCGATCCTCGCATCGTGGTGCTCACGCCCGGGGCCCAGAGCGAGACGGCGTTCGAGCATGCGTTCCTGGCCGCCCATCTCGGGTACTCGCTGGTCGAGGGCTCGGATCTGGTGGTCCAGGCGGGGCGGGTGTGGATGCGGTCCCTCGGGCAGCTGGAACCAGTGGATGTGATCCTGCGGCGGGTGGATGCCTGGTTCTGCGACCCGTTGGAGTTGCGGGCCCAGTCCTTTCTGGGGGTGCCCGGTCTGGTCGAGGCGTGCCGGCGGGGCGCGGTGTCGGTGGTGAACACCCTGGGGAGCGGCGTCCTCGAGAATCCGGCATTGGTGGCGTTCCTGCCCCGGTTGGCGGAACGGGTGCTCGGTGAGCCGCTGGAGCTGGCCTCGGTGCCGACATGGTGGTGCGGGGAGCGGACCGGGCTGAGCCATGTGCTGGCCCATCTCGACCGGCTGGTCATCAAGCCCACGGCCCGGGCCTTCGGGCGGGGCTTCGCCGGCCTGGGCGGGGCCGAAGGGGCCGGCCCGGGCGCGGTGTTCGGGTGGCAGCTCAGCTCGGCCGAGCGAGAGGAACTGGGCGGGCGGATCGAATCGGAGCCTCACCGGTGGGTGGGGCAGGAGCAGCTGCCTCTTTCGTCGGTGCCGACCATCGGCGAGGGCGGGCTCCTGGCTCAGCGCAGCGTGCTGCGGGCCTTCGCGGTGGCCAGGAGTGACTCCTATCTGGTCATGCCGGGAGGGCTGACCCGGGTGGCGGTGCGCGATGGCGCGGCGATCTCCAACCAGGCGGGCGCGGTCAGCAAGGACACGTGGGTGCTGGCGTCGGAGCCCGAGCAGATGGCGGGGGTGTGGTTGTCGACCGGGCCACCTGTTGCCGCCGTCAAGCCGGAGGCGTCGATCTCGTCCCGTTCGGCCGAGAACATGGTGTGGCTGGGCCGGTACGCCGAGCGGGCCGAAGGCGTTCTCCGGCTGCTCCGGGTCGTCCACGATCGCCGCAACGACTTCGCCGACGGCGCCAACCCGGCCGGCGCGGCCTGCGTCCGGGTGCTGCTGGCGGCCCTGACCGAGGTGACCGCGACCTACCCCGGCTTTGTGGGGGCGGCTTCAGGCTTGGCCGCGGCCGGTGCGGCCGAGGCGAGGATGGCGGCGCCGGGGGAGGAGTTGCAGTCGCTGGCCATCGCGGCCGACCGGCCGGGGACGCTCGCCTACGCCGTTCGCCGCCTGGTGGAAGCCGCCCACGCGTCCCGCGACCAGCTCTCGGTCGACACCTGGTTGGTCATCAGCTCGCTGCAACGGGATCTGCTCGAGGTGCCGTCGCTGGCGCGGGCCACGCTCCAGCGCGTGCTGGTGAGCCTCTTGGCCCTGGCCGGCCTCGGCGCCGAGAGCCTGGTTCGAGACCCGGCGTGGCGGTTCATGGACGCGGGGCGGCGGATCGAACGCGGCGCCCACGTGGCCTCCCTGCTGCGGGCGACGGTGACCGTCGAGCGGGACGCGGCCACGGACAGCCTCATCCTCGAGTCGCTCCTGATCGCAGCCGAGAGCATCATCACCTACCGGCGCCGTTACCGCTCCCACGCCCAGCTCGAGACCTTGCTCGACCTGATGCTGCTCGACCCCGACAACCCCCGGTCGCTGCGTTACCAGCTCGACTTGCTGCTGCAGGACCTCCGGGCCCTCCCCGGCCACCCCGGGAGCGGGGGTGTCTCGGAGGCTGAGAAGCTGGTGCTGGAGGCTTGGACGGCGCTGCGCGTCGCCGACACCGCCCGGCTGGCCCGTCTGGCCGATCCCTCGTCACCGTCGCTGCGGACCTCGCTCGCCGCCTTCCTGGCCGGAATCGAACAACAGCTCCGTGCCGCGGCCGATGCCTTGGCGGCCGAGCACTTTCCGCCGGTGCGCCCGCAGCGGGCGTTGGCCACCCCGGCCGACTCTCGCGCGGCGCGAGCCTCACACCGGTTCCTGCCATGAAATACCGGGTGGCGCACACCACCGCCTACCACTACCAGGAGGAGGTGTCGTGCAGCTTCGGCCAGATCCATCTCCTTCCCCGGGATGACTCGGCCCAGCGCTGTGAGCGTTCCGAGGTGGTCATCGATCCTGAGCCCCACGACTTCCGGGAGCGGTCTGATTTCTTCGGGAATCGAGTCGCCTACTTCGAAATCGGCTCGACCCATCGCCGCCTCTGCGTCAGCACGACCAGTTGGATCGAGGTGGTGGCCGGTGTGAGGCAGGCGTCTGTCGCCGCGGTGGAGGCGGCCGGGATTCCATGGGAGGCGGCCCGTCTCGACGGGGCCCAACCAAAGAAGGGCGAGCTTCTCGATCTCGAAGGCGTGGAGTTCGTGCTTGATTCGCCGCTGGTTGCAACCGGCCCGGCGTTGGCGGCGTACGGACGGAGCTCGTTCACCGATGGCCGGCCGTTGGTCGAGGCACTCCGCCATCTGACATTGCGGGTCTACACCGATTTCACCTTCAAGCCAGGGGCCACCCTGGTCACCACGACGGCTCGAGAGGTATTGGAAAAGAGAGAGGGCGTCTGCCAGGACTTCGCCCACCTGGTGATCGGGTGCATGCGTTCGGTGGGATTAGCGGCGCGGTATGTCAGTGGTTACCTGGAAACCGATCCGCCGCCCGGCCGGCCCCGCCTCCAAGGTGCGGATGTCTCGCACGCCTGGGCCTCGGTGTTGGTGCCGGGCATGGGCTGGATCGATATCGACCCGACCAACAAGCAGTTGGTCAACGACCGGTATGTGGTCACGGCCTGGGGGCGCGACTACGGCGACGTGCCCCCCCTCAAGGGGGTCATCTTCACCGAGGGGACCAAGCACGACCTCGAGGTCATGGTGGATGTGGTCCGCGAGGACTAAAGGGCTCCTACCGTTACCGATAACGGGAAGGGGCGGGTTTGGGTGCCGTAGGTGACGACCACCTGGCTGGTGAACACCGTCCCGGGTGACGACACCGCCGGAACGCTTACATCGACGGTGATGGTGCAGGCTTTCTCGGCGGTGATCGTTCCGGTGCAGCCAGGCCGGACCGTCCAAGAGCCAGGAAGAGGGCGCGGGTCGACCCACACGCTGCTGACCTTTACCGCACCGGGCCCCGCCGATCGTACCGTTACGGTGCAGGTGCCCGAGCCGCCCGGCGCCACCGTCATGCAGAGGCTCGAAGCCGGAGCAAGAGATGCAGCTCGGGTGCTCTTGTGATGGAACGCCCGGAACAGGATGAATGCCACGACCAGGACACCGAGGAGCGGCAGGATCCAGGATGTCGGTTGCAGCGTGGATTGCGGCCGCGGCGGTACAGGTGTCACCAAGCTCGGCCGATTCTCTGGGTGCGTGGAAGATTCCGCTTCCGCATCCGGTCGAGGCGGCGCGGGGCGCAGTACCGGCTTCGCGGGGTCGGAGCGAAGGGGACGCGCCGGCGAACTCTCGGTGGCAAAGGACATCTCGTCGGCGAGGAAGCGGCGGTAGGCGATCATCGCCTCCTCCTTGGCCGCGACGAGATCCCCCTCGTTTGGCTCGGACACAGGTCGCCGAGTGACAATTCCGAACAGTAGATCCAGGGGCCGGCCGTGCTGGTCGGTGACCAGCTCGTCGTGAACCCGGTTTCCCCGCCCGTCGGGGACACCGTCGCGCTCGTCAACAAGGTCAGCAGACGTGAACCTGGCGGTGCGGAAGATAATCGTCACTTCCCCCGAGCCAGGGATATCGATGTTGACGATCCGGGGCGGTCCCGACGGGGATACATCCCCACTGACCTTCTCAATAAGCAACCCGGACTGGTCTGTGTCGGCGATGAAGTCGGGAACAAGGATCGGCCGCCACCCTCGGCGTCGGCCCCTGGCCACCAGGAACGCCCAGCCTTTCAGGCCCTGCGACTCGTAGCTCATTGCCGTCTCAGGGCTCATTCAGCACGGAACCGGGGCATTTGATTTCGAACTGGCGGAGCGCGGACTCGAATTCCACCACAATATTAGCTCGAAGTCGGTCCACGAGAACGTCCGGATTGGTGTCGTTCTCTCCTTCTCGGGGCGAATCCTTCGTGTCGACAGGCTTGCTTCTCCACGAAAAAAACGTCCGGATGAGACTCTCCACTTGACCGTGGCCGAATGCTCCCGCGAGCGTTGACCGTAAGGCAATACCCGCCGGAAGCCCCAAGAACGTCGTGATCGCGCCCGGCCTCTCTCTGGGAGCAAGTTGCGAAATATCCTTTCTGCGATATTCGATCTCTTGCCGGACGGGCGCATCCAGCTCGGACCTGACCTTGCTGAAGAAATCGGGTAGAACGGCTGACAGAGGGATCTCCAGGTTGCTGGGCGCCAGCTCGGATCGTCCGGACTTGATCACCCGGCTGGCAGAGTCGATCTCGGCGAAGCCGGGACCAACCGCGCTCACGGGAATGAGTCGTACCATGCGTTCGCCCCGAATCCGCCCTGCGATCAGCGCGGCGAGCTGTGTATTGGACATCAGGCTTTGCCGGACGATTCGGAGTCGCAAACAGTCGTCCGCCCCTTCGGGCTCACCAAAATTTCGAACAATATCCCATTTGGTGATAACGAACTGTATGGGGCAGGAGGCCGACGCCATAACGCCTATCATCGGTTGAATCGTGTGATGCAAGTACTCCAGCCCCTCGGGCTCGTAACGCAGGTATTGAAGTATTCGTTGCCCGTCGATCATCCCAAAGAGGGCGTGCGCCCCGTTGATGTGGTCCTCCAAGGTCGCCAGGGCGGTTGAACCGGGCGCCTGTTCGGCCTCCAACAGTTCGCCCGCGTAGTCGAGATACTTGATCCTCACGAGCTGGTGCTTTGCGCCCTCATGAAAAGCGGCGAAATCGAACGTGAACTCCCTGGTCTCACCGACTTGTGTCCCCCTGGGCCACGCCTCGCTGACGTTGGCCACCTGTCGGAACGTGGAGCTCAGCGCGACGCGTTCGCGGATATCGGTCTCCAAGAAATAGGACCGCCCCGACTTCTGCACGCTCAGGTCATGGAACATACTGGCCAGGAAAACGGTCTTTCCCGATCCAGCCACCCCCAGGGCCACCACCTGGAATTCGGGAGGTTGCAGGTCAGGCGCTCGGACGGGATCCAGGGGCCGTTGGCTGGCGGCGGGGGGCGCTATTGACGGCGCAGGGGAGCGGGAGCGTCGCCGCCGGGCAGTGACCTCCTTGACAATGAGGACCACGGCGGGAATCGCGGCCAAAGCCTTGGCTGGGCCAGGAGCGGCACCGAGCCCGAGCAACAGCACCAAGAGGAGCATGACCGTCATTCGGGACGGCGTGCGCGACGGAGGTTTTCTCGGGAGAGCCACCGGATTTGGGGCGGTGCCCGGCGAACCGGGTGCCGCTACGCCCTTGGGATCAGACGGTGCCACCACAGGAACGGAAGAAGTGGCGGGGGAGTCGGGCTCACCTCCGGTGGCGTTGTCTCCGACGGGTTCGCTCGTGCGGGTAGTTGAACCTGACCGGACCGGTGAGAAGCTCAGTAGTCCCCCGGTCGGGGCGTCATCAGGCTGGAGTACCAGTGCGGAGGTGGCCGCTTCTGAGACCGATCGGCTGTCGTCGTGCTCCGACAGGTGCTGAAGTACCTCTAGGGCCGAGAGGCGGAGGCCCGGATGGCTGCCCATCAGCACTTGGGACAGCGTCTTGACTGCTCCTTCACGAACCGAAGCGAGGGGACTCTCAACCGCTTGGCGCAACTCCGGCGGCAGGGGTCGCGATTTCAGGGGCGCCTGGCTCCGGGCGACATAGAGTTCGCCTTCCACTCCGAGCGCCCATTTCCCCGGTGTTTGGTTCGGCGTGGACTCCCGGACTTTGCCGTAGACGTAGTCGTACAGCTCATCCACGTCGATCAGGCCGTCGCCCCCTCGGTCCGCGTCACCGCTCTCCAAACCCTGTACCAGCGCTCCGGTGAACACCGAGGGCTGCCCGGTCCCAGACACCTCGTCGCCTTCGAAGGAGTACTCGATGGCATTCGAGGCGGTGAGGATCACCCGTCCCCGCCCATCGAAGCGTTCCTTGACCCCCACCCCGCCATCGCCTTTCACCCCCCGGCCGAATGCCCCGCTGTAGCAACAGTCGAGCATGAGGACGACCCGATTCGAGCGGCTCCGGTCCATCTGCTGGGTTACCCAGTCGGCCGGGACCGCCGTCGATGCCAGCCGGTTTCGTCTGGTGTTGGTAGCCGCGAAGTGCAGCCGCCCGTCGTCGTCCTTGACCCCGTGGCAGGAGAAGTAGAGCAGGAGGAGGTCGTCACGGCGGCGATCAGAGAAGAAGGCTTCGAGCTGTTCCATGACGACGTACTGGGGCTCGTTGATGAGCGTCATGACGTCGAAGTTCCCGATGGACTCGTTGCAGAGGACGCGGGCCAGCTCCTGGGCGTCATTGGCCGGGGAACGCAGCTCGCTCAGCCCGGCGTCGTGATACTCGTTGGTCGCCACGATCAACGCGGCCCGGACCTCATCGACCGGCATGGCTGTCGATCCATTGCTCGATCAACCGGTGCTGATCGACGGAGGACAAACCGCTGAGCTCGATGGAGTCCCCGGCAATGGCGAGCTTCACGGTCCGATTCCCTTGTCGGCCCAGCCAGGAACGCACGACATTGATCACCGAGGTCAGCGCCGCGGGCGTAGAAGCCAGATGGACGAGGAGCGTGCCGACCGCGGCCAGATCGAGCCCCTTGGACCCGGCCGGGGCCTCGCCCTCACTGAGCGCCTTGACCTCGCCGACATCGAGGTGCAGGAGCTCGCGGCGGAGCTGACTGCACAGGAGCTCCAATTCCAGGGCGTCGGAGGCCGCCGACGTGACCTCGAGTGTCATCGCGGTGAGATCGGCATCCCCCGCGCTCACGTCATCGGCCAATGGTCGGGCGCTGGGCGCCCTTGAGCACGCCATTCATGGCGCCTGCCTCCGCTCGCTCGTGGAAAAACCTGACGCAAATAGGAGTCACCTGCCGACGCTCTGATACATCGAGACTAGGGCCCAGGCGGCGAAGTCAGTTTGTCAACAGAATCGGGGGAAAAAGTTCCCCCGCCGTTGCTCATGCGTCGTGGAACCAATTTGGCCGCCGTCTTGTGTGCGACACGGTGTGTTTTTCGACATCACGTCCCGCAATATCGGACGCCCTTAGTCCCGACTGCGGAGTCGGGCCATGCCTGCTCCGTACAGGTCGTCGAGGGCGGCGATCCGCCCCGTGATGGCGAGCACCAGCGACAGCAGGGGCCCGGATACCTCCGGGCCGGACCCGCTCGACCAGTCCGCGTCGGTGGCATGCAGGCCCAGGCCCGCGATGCGCTTCTTCGCCCCGATCAGAAGGTTGGAGCCCTTGAAGAAGTCGGCGACCCGGATGAGCGCCTCGGTGGGATAGGTGTGCTTGATGCCGAGCGGGCGCCGGATGTCCTCCGAGTGGATGATGGCTTCACCCAGCATCGCTTCTACCGGCCCGGGCGGGTGGCCCGTGGCGTTGAGCTGCTCGGCGAAGCGAGCCAGGAGGTCGGCCGGCGTCCCGGCGATCTCCTTGGTCAGGTCCTTGTTGACCATGGTGTCGAACCGAAATCCCGACGCGACGAAATGGCCGATAAACCGGGGCGGCGTCATCTTTGCGGTCGCGGTCATGTGCCCCAAAACCTGGCGCACGGTCCACTGCTGGCACAGCGACGGGGTATCCCATCGCTGGTCGGGGATGGCCTGCAGGTCGTCGAGCAACGCCTTGCGCTCGGCGTGGATCAAAGGCCAGGGACTCGGGTTGGACATTCGTTAGCCCTCCTTTGGGATTGGTCGAGGTGGTGAGTATGCCGATTCCCTTACGGGCCCGGGGCCGGGGCCAGACCCGGCGCCGGGGCCGGTACGACTGGCCGGCCCGTCTGGCAGGCGGCGGCGAACAGGGGCAGCACCTCGCTCCAACCGGCCTGGTTGCCTCGCCGCCGTGGCTCGGCGTCGGGCCCGAAGGCATCCCAACCTCGGTGCTCGATATCGACTTGGGTCGTGCCATCGGGACGTTGGGCGAAGGTGACCTCGACGTCGGTTGCGTGGCGGGGCTCGGCGCCCAGATGCCACTTGTAGGCGAGACGACCGGGCGGATCCCAGATGGTGACCCATCCCCAGTCGAACTCCTGTCCCGACGGCGCTTTTTCGAAGATCCGGCCTCCGACAACCGGTTCGATCAGGACTTTGACACCCGACCGCTGGCTGACGGTGTGGTCGACCGGCCACCACAGCGACACGCGCCCGGTCCAGGTCGAGAAGGCATGCTCGGCATCACATGCCACGGTAAAGGTGAGCCGGAGGGGGTCGATCACGGCCGTCGCGTCGCGTCGGGCCCGTTCTCGGCCGCGAGCTGGAACCGGGCGACCGCCTCGCCCCATACGCTCCTCATGTACTCGCGCACTGCCTGAGCGCCTTCGTCGCTCAGGCAGTACAGCCGTCGGGCTCCGGCCGGGCGGTCCGTCACCAATCGGGCGTCCTTCAGCAGGCGGAGGTGGCGTGACACCGCCGGTTGGCTGATCGGCATCTGGCGGCTGATCTCAGCCACCGACAACGGTCCGTCGCGCAGCAACTCGACGATCGTCCTGCGATTCGCGTCGCCCAAGGCATCAAACGGGTCGCCCCGGAGCTGTTCGGCTGCGGACATCAGCCAAACTATAACGGAAATGTTACGGGTTCCCGCACGCCGCCATGGCGGCGGCCGTCGGTCACCCCTACCCGCCCAACTCCTCAGCCAGGGCCAGCCAGCGCTCCTCGGCCTGGGCCAGGCGGACTTCGGCGTCGGCCAGGGAATGAGCGATCTGGGTCAGGGCGATGTGGTCATTGGTGGCGACCGACAACGCTGCGACCAGCCGGTCCCGGTCGGCCGCCGCCGCGGCCATCTCTCGTTCGCTCAGCCCGAGGAGCCGGCGGAGCGTGCTGGGCGAGCGGACCTTGTCCGGGGCGCCCGGACGGGCAGTGGGGGTGGCAAGGGTGGTGGCGGTGGCACTGGCGGGGGTGGTCGAGGGGGTGGTTGCGGGAGCCGGGGCGACGCCCCGAGGGTTGGCGCCGCCCGCACGGGCGGCTGCGCGGGCGGCGGCGTAGCCGGCGTAGCCGCCCGGGGCGATGGCGGCCCCACCGATGCCATCGAGCACCAGGACGTCTTCGACCGTTCGCTCCAGGAACGCCCGGTCGTGGCTGGCTACGACCACCGTGCCCGGCCAGGTGTCCAGGTAGTCCTCCAAGGTTCGGAGGGTGTCGAGGTCCAAGTCGTTGCTGGGCTCGTCCAACAGCAGCACGTTGGGCAGCGTGGCCAGGACCAGCAGCAACTGGAGACGACGCTGTTCGCCCCCCGAGAGCGTCGCGATGGGCGCCCATTGGGCGTCGGAGTCGAACCAGAAGCGTTCCATCAGCCGGGCCTGCTCCCAACTCGGCTGTCCTTGCGAGCCGGCCACCGCCTCCCGTACCCGCTGGGCCGGGTCGAGCTCCCGTCCGGTCTGGTCGTAATAACCGAGCCGCACCGTCGGCCCGCTGTCGACCCGCCCGGTGGCGGGCGTCAGGCGGCCGGACATGATATCGAGCAGGGTGGACTTGCCCGATCCGTTGGGCCCGACCAAGCCGAGGCGGTCACCGGGGCCGAGGTCCAGTTCGATGCCGTCGAACAGCGGGGGCCGGGCGCCGAAGCGGTGGCCGATGGCGTGGAGCTCGACCACCTTGCTGCCCAGGCGGGGCGTCGTGCCCCACTGCCCGCCCCCGCCCAGGTCCAGGTCACCGGGCCGGTCGGCGGCCGGGGCGCGACCCTCCACGATGGCCGTGGCCGCGGCGGTGCGGGCCTTGGGCTTGCGGGTGCGCGCCGGGGCGCCCCGTCGCAGCCACGCC
>JALYXV010000049.1 GCA_030947025.1 Actinomycetota bacterium
GCTCGAACTTCTGGTTCTCGATGGCCGCGTCCTTCTCCCGACGGACACCGACCAGCTCGCTCTCGAGCTCTTTGAAGTCGGCGGGCGTCTTCATTCGGCGCATGACCATGCGGCTGCCGGCCTCGTCGATGAGGTCGATGGCCTTGTCGGGCAGGTGCCGGTCGGAGATGTAGCGGTCGGACAGATTGGCGGCGGCGACGATGGCCTGGTCGGTGATGGTGACCCGGTGGTGGGCTTCGTAGCGGTCGCGGATGCCGCGCAGGATCTCGATGGTGTGGGCCACGGTGGGCTCCTCCACCTTGATGGGCTGGAAGCGGCGCTCCAGGGCGGCGTCCTTCTCCAGGTGCTTGCGGTACTCGTCGAGGGTGGTGGCGCCGATGGTCTGCAGCTCGCCTCGGGCCAGCATGGGCTTGAGGATGGAGGCGGCGTCGATGGCGCCCTCGGCCGCGCCGGCACCCACCAGGGTGTGGAGCTCGTCGATGAACAGGATGATGTCGCCGCGGGTGCGGATCTCCTTGAGCACCTTCTTGAGGCGCTCCTCGAAGTCGCCGCGGTAGCGGGAACCGGCCACCAGGGCGCCCAGGTCCAGGGTGTAGAGCTGCTTGGCCCGCAGCGTCTCGGGCACGTCGTTGGCCACGATGCGCTGGGACAGCCCCTCCACGATGGCGGTCTTGCCTACGCCGGGCTCTCCGATGAGGACGGGGTTGTTCTTGGTCCGGCGGGAGAGGACCTGCATGACCCGCTCGATCTCCCGTTCCCGCCCGATCACCGGGTCGAGCTTGCGCTCCCGGGCCAGTTGGGTCAGGTTGCGGCCGAACTGGTCGAGCACGGGCGACCCGGTGGGGGCCTCCTGGCTGCTCGGGCCGCTGCCGGCGGGCGCGCCCTCCTTGGGGTTGTTGTAACCCGACAGGAGCTGGATGACCTGCTGGCGGACCCGGGACAGGTCGGCACCCAGGTTGACCAGCACCTGGGCGGCCACACCCTCGCCCTCACGGACCAGGCCCAGCAGCATGTGCTCGGTGCCGATGTAGTTGTGCCCGAGTTGCAGGGCCTCGCGGAGCGACAGCTCCAGCACCTTCTTGGCCCGGGGCGTGAACGGCGGCGACCCCGCGGTGGACGAGCCGGCTGGCCCAATGGTCTCTTCTACCTTCTCGCGCACGGCCTCGAGGCTGATCCCGAGCGACTCGAGTGCCTTGGCCGCCACCCCTTCACCCTCGTGGATCAGTCCCAGGAGGATGTGCTCGGTGCCGATGAAATTGTGGTTCAGCAGACGAGCTTCTTCCTGGGCCAGGACTAGGACTCGTCGTGCTCGGTCGGTGAAACGTTCGAACAAGTTGCCGCCTCCTAAGCGGTCTCCCAAAGGCAAGTCTACCCGGGGACCCCATGTTTGCTGCATCCCCCCGAGCGGGAGGATGCGTTCGTATACCTCGCAAAGCCCTGAACTTCAGATAACGCCGCTCGGTGTCGTAACGTCGGTCCGTACATGAACCTCTTCCAGCACCCGAGCCTTCCCGGGCTCGACGAGCATTTGGCCCGGATTGAGGTCGCCTTGCGGGAGTCAGTGGGATCTGAGGACCCGTTGCTGGCCGACATCGCCGGCCATTTGATCGAGGCGGGCGGCAAGCGGCTGCGGCCCAGTTTAACGGTGATGTCGGCGTTGGCGACCGGGGCCGAGGTCAGCGACGACCTGGTCCACGGTGCGGTGTCGGTGGAGCTGGTGCATCTCGGGTCGCTGTACCACGACGACGTGATCGACGAGGCGCCGACCCGCCGGGGAGTGGAATCGGTCAACGCCCGCTGGGGCAACCTGGTCGCCATCGTGGCGGGCGACTTCCTGCTGGCCCGGGCGTCGGAGATCGCGGCATCGCTCGGCACCGAGGTGTCCGGGCTGCTGGCCCACACCATCGGGCGGCTGTGCGAGGGCGAGGTGGGCGAGATCCAGTTCGCGTACAACTCGGCCCGCACGGAAGCGGCGTACCTCGCTGCCATTGCCGGGAAGACCGCTTCACTGATGTCGACATCATGCCGGATCGGTGGCCTGGTGGCGAACGTGCCCCGCGACCAGGTGGAAGCGCTGACCGCGTTCGGGCAGGCGTTCGGGATGACGTTCCAGATCTGGGATGACATCTTGGATGTGATCGGCATGGAGCAGTCCTTGGGCAAGCCCGCCGGCCATGACCTGGTCGAGGGGGTGTACACCTTGCCGGTGATCCGGGCCTTAGCGGTCCCCACGATCGGCGACGAGCTGCGAGATCTGCTCGGAGCCCGGCTGGATACGCCGGCCCGGGACAAGGCGAGGGACATGATCCGGGCGACCAGTGCCCTGCTCGAGGCGGCCGCGGTGGCCCGCAACTTCGCCGACCAGGCCGCCGAGGCCCTGGCCCCGCTCAGCGACACCCCGTGCGTCCGGAACCTGGCCGGGCTCGGGCACCGCCTGGTCGACACGCTCGAACTGGCGTAGCGCAGGCCTAGGTCACATCGTTGGGCGAATCGGGGAAAGGGGGCCCAGGTCGGCGCAGGCCGTGGCCTGCCCACCAGCCTCCTGCGGCCACGCCCTCGACCGCTGTTGTGTCGGACCTGGGAAATGACACTCAGGTTGCGGATCGTGGGTAGCCACCGAGCCATTCCGCCGTCGGGTCCTTGCGGCGACTCGCGCCGTACGCTTTGTGGTGTGACCGACCAGAACACTCGCCAGGCGGGGCCATTCCGATACGAGGACCTGGAGGACCTGCCCGATGACTGTTACCGCCGGGAGATCATCGGTGGGGCCCTCGTCGTGACTCCCGCCCCCCACTACGGCCACCAGCGCGCTTCGGTCCGGCTCGCCGCCATCCTCCTGGCCGCCGAAACGGCCGAAACCCGCGCCCTGAATGCCCCCTTCGACTGGCGCCTCCCCGACGGCGGTTTGGTCGAGCCCGATCTCCTCGTGATCCGCCAGGCCGACATCGACCCCAAAGGTCCCTTGCACGCCTCGGCCACCCCCTTGCTCGTGGTCGAGATCCTCTCCCCGTCGAACCCGCAATTGGACCTGGTCGTAAAACGGGACCTGTACGAGGGCTTGCGAGTACCCGCCTACTGGATTGTCGACCCGGAACGGCCGTCAGTCCTGGCGCTGCGGTTGACCGGCGGGGTCTATTCCATCGAGGCCGAGGTCGCCGGTGACGACGAGTACGCGACCGACTGGCCATTTCCGGTTCGGTTCCGGCCAACCGACCTCCAGACGTAGCACTTGGAGGGGCTCCTACTCGGGGAGGTGCCACCTGAGACCGGGAAAGCGTCCGAAGTCCCGGTCGAAGGACACGACCTCGGCCCCGTGCTCGACGGCCAAGGCCGCCATATGGGCATCGGTCACCAGGTTCGACGCCGTGCCGGTGGTAATGAGAAGGCCATGGAGCACCTGGAGGTGACGCGACGTGGGGTGGACGACCACCGCCGAGGGCTGCGTCAGCCACCCCTCGACCACACCACAGGCCTCGTCGACCGTGAGCGGCCTTCGCCACAGACCGGCGCGTGTGGTCAACCTCAGGAAGGCCAGCAGGACGACCCAGGCGAAGCCGACGGTCTCCGCTCCCGAAAGAGCAGCGTCCAACCAGCCGAGGGCCGGACCGTGCTGGGGCGAGTCCTCGTTGACGGCATGGAGAAGGACATTGGCGTCGACGATCTTCACTTCCGGGCTGCCACCTTGCGGATCAGCTCATCATCCTCGAGGTCGGCGGCGAGGCTGAGCGCCTTGTCCCATGGGACCCTGGGCTCGTAGCCCATCGCGAAGGTCCGGGTCCGGTACACCTCTCCTTTGATGGGCCCAGCCAAACCGGCCCGGATTGCCGTGTTGACCGCCTCCTTGAAGGACAGTCCCCGACGGAGCATGAATTCCTTGACGAGGGCCTCCACGTCGGAATCAAGGGTGATCGTGGTCCGCACCCCCTGCACATTAGCATCATGGCATCACCGAACATGATGCCATGATGCCATGATGCTGCCATTTCTGGGCTGGCGGGGGGCTGGCGGCCGCGTCGTGGTCAGGTGTGGTTGCCTGAGATCGTCGTGACGTCCCCCGGGTAGGGACCGGGTCCGTTGTTGTTGGAGGCGACCAGCCGGGCGACGGTGTTGTTGATGGCTTCCACGCCTCCGGTGTTGTCCTGGAGGATCAGTGAGCCACCGATGCGGTTAGGTGTGCAGGCCGCATCGCCGGGATCGCCGATGATGACCAGCCCGGCCATGCGTTGGACGCTGACCGTTCCCTTCGTGTTGGTGCCACAGATCCGGATGGTGCCGGCGCCACCGTCGGCGGAGATGCCGCCGCCGATGGTTGAGCCCTCGATGTCGATCGACGCGCCTTTGGCGACAATGACCGATCCGCCGATGGTGGCGCCGACGACACACACGATGCCCGAGGACACGACCAGCGAGCCGGGATGGTCGCCGGTGATGGTGTTGGTGCAGCCAATCGTCGCGGTGATCGGGGTCGTCGAGGTGCTGGCCGCGAAGTTGGCGTCTCCGTTGTAGGTCGCTCTGACCCGGTGGCGGCCGGCGCCGAGCGCAGAGGTGGTAACACTGGCCTGGCCGCCGACGAGGGCAACCGTTGCCACCGCGTTGGGCCGGCCGTCGACGAAGAAGCTCACCGTTCCAGTCGGGGACAATGTGTTCGCCGCAGTGGGCATCACTGATGCCGTGAAGGTGATCGGCGTGCCGAACCCCGGGTTGGGCGGACTGGCGACCAGCGTCGTAGTGGTGTTCGCCTTGACCACCCTCAGGGCGAACGCCTGGGTCGCGTCAGGTGCGATCCCGTTGGTGGCGGTAAAGGTGATCGGATAGCTCCCGACGGTGCCGGCGGCCGGGGTTCCGCCCAGCACCCCCGTGGCCGGGTCGAAGGTCACCCCCGACGGCAAGGTGCCACTCTCGGCCAGCGTGGGTGCCGGCGACCCGGTAGCCACAACGGTGAATGAGCCTGCCGCGCCCACGGCGAATGTGGTGCTGGCTGCGCTGGTGATGGCCGGCGGCTGGCCTGCGACGTTCGCCGATACGGCAAAGGAGTCCGTGGCTGTGGCAGGCGTGTACAGAGTGGTCCCGGCGTAGCTGGCGGTTACCGGCACCAGCCCGGGCGGGCCGGTGGGTGTGATCATGCAGGTGCCGTTCCCGGAACCGTCAGTGGTGGCCGCGCAACTCTGGCCGTCCAGGCTGATCGTGATCGGGGCGTTGGGGATGGGCGCCGGCGGCGATTGGGTGATGTCGACCAGGTTGGCGGTCAGTTTGGCCGGCTTGGCGACCGGGCCGCCGCCCTGGCTCTGGTTGAGGGAAAGGAAACTGGTGTCCTTCCCCGCCACCCATCGGAATGACAGGGGGGCCGATGTGACCGTGTTCCCGTTGATGATCGCGAAGGCGGTCACGGTGTCGGTGCCGGGGAACACCCCGGAATAGGTGAAAACGGCGTTACCGTTGGCGTCGGCGTTGACCAGCTTCACCTGGGAATTGGCCCCTGACACCACGAACTCGATAGGTGTGCCGGTGGGCGCCGCGACGTTGGCCAGAGTGGCGGTGAAGGTCACCGGCGACCCCGTCGATGGTCTGTTCAGCCCGGTCCCGGCCAAGGCGAGCTGCGGGCCGGTGGTGGTGGGCGCCGACCCACACAAGCTGGGGCCGATACGCACAACTGTTCCGACCAACGGGACGTACAGGCACCCTCCGGCCGACGTGGCGCCGAGTTCTACCCCGTTCCCTCCGTCGGGTCCCGACGCCATAGTGGTCAACGTCGCCGGGTTCCGGGTCAGGTCGATGCTGAGTTCAGGACCGTTGATCTCCGACAGAGACAGGGTGGCGGCTTTCCCCGACGGTCCGACCGACCCGACGGCTAGGCCGAAGGGGTAGCCGGGTCCGGGGATGGTCACCAACGGCGTGACCGTCGGCGTGGTGTTCGTCCCGCCGATACTCACAATCGAGGTGACACCCCCGCTGAAGGCGGAGGTGTAGAGGGTGCCGTCGGGGCCGAAGGTGATCGGCAGGTCGCCGCTCACGTTGGCGTAGTCACTGGTCGTGGGGGCGAGCCCCGAGGGATTGTGGATCCTGGTGATCTGGTCGCTGGCCGCAAAACCGGTGCATTCGTCGGTCGCGAAAAGATCTCCGCTCAACGGATCGACCGCCAGGAGGAACGGACAGTCGGGCAGGCCGGTGGCGGCGCTGGCCACCACCCTGATAGTGGCCCCGGTTGCCGGGTTGACCTGGACGATCTCGGGGGCCCGGACGTTCGCGTTGGTGACGATCAGCCCGGCGTAGAGGGACCCGTCAGGTCCGAAGGCCAACGAACCCAGCGAGAACGGCTCGAACCGGGCGTCGGGCAGCTGGTTGGCTGGGCTGGCGACGCCACCTGACGGGCCGATCACATGGATGCTGCCATCGGCACTGTCGGTGATATACGCGTTTCCTGAGGCGTCGAACGCGGGAGCGGACTCGCCCTGGCAGGGCCCCAAGGTGAAATTTCCTGGTAAGAACTGTGAGTTGGTGGTGATCGTGAAACCGGTGGCGAACCTCGACACGCTGAACCCGCTGGCCGGGGTGGGCAGCGCGGTCGGACACGTAGCGGTCGACGGGTTGAAGTTCACCGTGGCGTTTCCAGGCACCGGCAGGTTTCCGTCGGTCACATCGGTGGCAGTAAAACTGACCGTCTGCGCTACGGTATCGGTCGCAGAGAACGTGGCGTTACCCGACGCGTCGGTCACCGCGGTCGTACCTGGGGTCGAGGATCCCGCCGGGGTGATCACCGCATTGCCGTTCTCGGCCAGCGACACCGTCTTGCCCGCCGCAGGCCGACCCAGACCGTTCTCCAGGTACACGGTGATCGTCGCCTTGGACGTGCCGTCATTCGGAACCGTCGGCGGGCTGGCAATGATGCTGGCCCCCGTGGCCGTCGGGGTGACGAACTCAAGGGTCGCCTGCGTCGCCAAGGTTACGTTGTCGGTTGTGTCGGTGGCAGTCAAGGTGACGAGCTCGGGCGTGCTGTCAATGATGTCAAAGACGGCGGCGCCGTTGTCTACGTTCGTGACCGCGCTCGCCGGAGAGACCGTGGAATGCGACCCCGCATTTGCGACGATCGTTACCGTCTTGCCGCTCACCGAATTGCCGGCCGTATCACGCAGATAGACGACAACCCTGTCGTCGGTCAGGCCATCTGCCTGGGTGCCTCGTCCTCCCCGGGCCGCGATGGAGTCAACGACGCCTGACGTGGAGGCCGTGACCGGCCCTACACTCGCGCCGCGCAACGCCAAGCTGAGCTGATCGATATTCGGGCTACCCAAGCCGACATGGGCGACGTCGCTGCCCATACTCGCGGCCGAGTGGAAGGCACTCGTGTTCGCAAGCCGGTACACGAGTGGGTTCAGGTTTCCCAGATTGTGTCCCTCGGCCTGGTTGAGTTGTGCCACGATGCCAGCCATCGTCGGCGCCGCCACGCTAGTGCCGCCGTAGAGCAGCCCGGTCGGGCATCCACCGGCGTCTTGTTGACACAATAGATATCCGTGCGCGGGATCGGCGTTGACCGCTACGTCAGGCACCGAGCGCGTGGCGGCCGTGACCACGCCGTCCTGGTAGGAGGGTCGGGGGAAGTTCCGGCTGAGACCGAACCCACCCTTACCGGAGACGGGTGAGGCGGCAGACCCGTCCCAATACGTCTCGGAACCGTAGGTGCCACCGGGCCCGGTCACATGGCTGGTACCACCAACAGCGGTCCCGTTGGGAGAATCGGCGGGTACCGCAACGGTCGAGCTGCTTCCGTCGAGACACGAACTCCCTGTGTCGCCGGACGCATTTAGAACGGTTATACCGCCAGCAGCTGCGTTTTGCAGGACCTGATCGATACTCCGAGCGGTCGCCGTCGGAACTTGGTCCTCACAGGACGCCCAGCTATTGCTGATCACCGTTACGCCCGCACCGATCATGGCGTTGAACATTGCCTCGTAGCTTGTCGATGACGGACCGTCGAAGACCATGACTTTGGAGGCCGGAGCGATATCCAGAACAGTGTTGATATCGAGCAACACCTCCGACTCTCCGGCGCCGGGGGTCGCTACGCCACCATTTACGCTCACCTCGCCTACCTGAGCCGTGACCGCCGGTGGTTTGCCGGTCAACGCGGCGTAGCTGGCGAGATCCGCCGGATGATACATGTCATACTCGAGCAACCCGACAGTCTGGCCGGCACCGTCAAGAACACGAGCGGCAGACCGATTCGCATCCACGCGCGCCACTTTGCTGGATTTTCCGTTGACAAATTTAGAAATCGTGTTTAGTGCATCGACTATACGCTGAACGTTTTCCTTGAAACGTTTTATTACTTCATTGAAATCCTTGGGCGAGCACGGAGGTGGCGGGTCGTTGCAGCCCGAGTCCGATCGCTTCCCGCCACCCGTTGCCAAGGACGTCGGACAACTCCCCGGAACTGCCGGAACACCCTCATTGGCAGGTGACCTTGACGGTGCACCAAGGTTGGACAGCCCGCTGATCGCCCCGACATATCGGGCGATCCTCGCGGGCACAGCGGGCGGTTGGCTGCTGGCGTACACACGACGACCCGCCGCCAGGTAGTCATTGATGGTTACACCGAATGCCTGGTCAACCCGCGTCCGGGTACCCGTGACCGTGATCGTCAGGCGGTTGGCGGACCCTTGAGCCATCCGGAGCCCTTGGGAAAGCAGCCACGATACAACGTCGTTGTAGGCATTCATGCTGGGACCGAAGCGGTCGGCGAGCTGTCGCTGAGTTAGGAAGTGTCGATAACTCGGAGATGCGGGATTCTGAATGTCGGCCAGGAGCCGTTGGAAACCAGCCTCGTCGGTTCGGTTCAGTGTGACAGTCAATGTCAACGGCTGACGATCCTCGTTGGCGTCGCCGGCTATCGGTCGGAGAGTTCCCTCGGCGAATGCGGGCGGGACTTCGTTCGCCAGCCGTACCGGGGGCGAGATTGGTTGGGTTGGTGTCGCATACGCCGCCGATCCGTCGGTGAGCGAGTAGGCCAGCATCAAGACCACAGCCACCATCGCGACTAGCACACGCGGCTCGAGCGAGCACGACCGTACCCGTGGCGGCTCGGCCTCGCCCCTGTCGCCCGGCACGTCCCCTGTGAAAACACCCAAACCAGCAAGCACGCCCATGCCCCTTTCAAGCTTCGACCTCTGCAAGAGTGGGGGCGAACCGTTTAACGAGCGTTAAACGCCCGTGTCGCGGGACCTGAGCCTGAGAGGAATTAGCCGAACGGACAATTCGGCGGCGTCATCACGCCTCGCCGGTCTCGAGGAGGGATGCCAACGATTCGTACGCGGGGGATGGTCTGACGCCGAGATCGGCGAGCGCCGCCGCTGCGCGGCGCAAGGCGGTTCGGGCCGAGCCCATCCGGTGCTGCGAAACCAACAGGCGTCCCAGGTGGACGTAGCGCTGTTCGTTGTACGGCTCAGCATCCGCGGCCTGCTGCAGAAGGCGGACCGCTTCGTCGACTTCCCTTCTGGCCTCGGCTTGGGCTGCCAATACGTCGAGCAACCCCAGGTACTTCTGGCGGAGGCGCTCCCTTGGCAAGTCGGCCCACGGCTCATATCGGTCCTCCGGTAGGAGGTCGCCTTGGTAGCGCGCCAGCGCCGATCGGCCCAGCGCCTCGGCGCGCAGATGCTGGCCTCTCGACCAGGCGCTGAGCGCCAAGGTCGCCTCGTCTTCAAAAACGCCCGCATCCACGGCGATCCCATCCGCCAAGGCCACCAGGTCCCCGTCTCGAACGAGAAGGTCCCCGACCCCCGCCTTCAGCCGGCTCAACAGGTTGCGTAGGCGGTTGCGGGCCACCCCGGTCTCAGTGTCAGGCCACAGAATCTCAATCAGCTGGTCGGCCTGAAGTCGGCCGCCCAAGGCCGCGATGGCTCGCATCGCTTGGGATGGCTTCCCGGCGGGAACCTCGATACTTCGTCCGCCCCGCCGGACGGCGAACTGCCCAAGCAGGCTGATCGACACCCTCCCGGCCGCGGCCAGCGTGGCCGGGGCCGCCGTCGACCCGGCTGCGGCCGCGATAGGCAGCAACTCTTGGCTCACCACTCGCTCCCGCACCAGGGGCCCGTCGGGGTGACCCAATGCCTGGCAGGTCTCGAACGCCTCGGCCGCCAACCCGCCCGCCCCGGGATCCCCGCGCCGCTGGGCCGCGCGCGCCCGGAGGAGCAGCAACGGCCAGCGCTCCTGCGGGTCGAGGTCGGGCCGAGCCAGCACCGCCATGATCACCTCCTCGGCCCGAACCGGGTCGCCCGAACGCCCGAGCACCGAGGCTTCGAATACCCGGAACGTCCGCTCGAAGCCCTTCATCCGGCCTCGGGCCCGTTCCAGATAGTCCAGCGCCAGCTCATGCATGCCCACCCGATCGAGCAGGTCGGCGGCTTGGGACAAGAACTCGATCCCGGAGACCTGCGTGTACCACACATCGTGGTGTCGCTCAACGTCCAAGATCGCCTCGACCGCAAGCTGGCGGTCTCCGGCGTAGGACGCCATGGCGGCTTCGCCCCAGGAGCCGAACGCCAGCGCCCACTCGGTCTTTGTGGCCCGTCCGATTTCCCGGACGGTGCGGATGCTGGCCACAGCCTCGGAGAACCGTCCCGTCTCGCACAGCACATCGGAGCGGAAGGTTTCGACCAGCGCCCGGTATGGGCGTCGGGCCGGCAGTCCCGCCAGCACCTCGTCGAGCACAACCAGGGCCCGGTCGAAGCGGCACATGGCGTAATGAACGCCCATCGCCAAGGGGACGAGGGCCTGAGCCGCCCACGTCTGCTGGCCCACCCGCCGGGCGAGGCGGGCGGACTCGACCAGGAGCGGCTCGGCATCTGCCCGTGGCCCCTCGGCGCTCATCCAGGACCGGCACCGTCCGAGAACGTCGAGCGCCCGAGCCCGAGCGACGACTTCCGAGGGAGCTGCCGCCTCCAGCACAGCCGCGGCCAGCGCTTCCGCGTCGCCGAACGTTTCCTCGTGCCAGAGGAGGTCGCGGGCTCGCTCCGCGTCGATCTCGCGACGCAGCGCGGGCGAGACGCTTGCCTCGGGATCGTCGGCGATACGCGCCGCCTGGGCCAGGGCCGGGCTTCGGAGATCGGTGCGGTACCCCGCCTCGGCCTCCCGAGCCACGTGCAAGAGAACCCGGGGCTCCGCCCACACGTCCTCGTCGGGTAGCGCTTCCACCAGTTCCCAGATCTGGCCCACGCCGAGGTCTTCGGCCACATCGGGCTGGAGACCGGCCAGCATCGTGACTACCTGTCGGGTCAGCCGGGCCGCCAGCAGGACGTTGAGGGCCGCGACCACCTCACCCGCGTCCCCATAGGCCCGCGCCGCCCCGATCGCCGTCCTATCCGCCAGCGGCTGCTGGGCGGCCAGGTAGTCGGCCACCGGACCGGGCATTTCCCACCAGCCCGACCCGGTCCGGTTCAGTGGTATCCCGGCCGCCACGACCTTGTTGAAGATGTCCGGCACGGGCGACACCGCCTTCGCCACTTCAGGTGAGAGGAAGGGCAAATGGGCCAGCTGGGTCACGGAGTCGCGCTCGGCCCGGTCGAGTCGTTCCATGATCCCCCGAACGAGCGTCGCCAGCAATTGCCGGCTGGAAGGGATCGGATGGAAGGGCGCTCCTGCATCGTGGGGACCGGCCAGGACGCCTGCTGCCAGTACGAGCGCGGTAACCCATCCACGCGCCGCCTCCAGGACAGCTTGCAGGTCGTGGTCGGCGACGGGGGCGTCGAGGCTCACCCGAAGGAGCTCGCGGGCCTCGTCGTCCGTGAATGCCAGCGCACCCGACGCCAGGACGGTGGCGCCCGGAAGAGCCCGGATCGGTTCGAGGTGGGCGCCCAGCCGCCGGGCAACCACGAGCACCCGATGTGGGTGCGGCAGGGAGCCTGCCAACCGGCACAGCAACGCCGCGGTCTCCTCACGCTGCACGTGGTGGGCATCGTCGAATACCAGGAGGATGGGATCCTCGCTGGTGGACAAGGCGTCGAGAAAGGCGTCGACACAGCTCTTCGGGCTTCCGGATTCCATGCTCGCCGCCAGGTCGGACAATCGGGCGCCCCGCAACGAACGCCGGATCGAAGACACCATGGTCGTGGCCTCGTCGTCCGGCGGGCCGAGTGGTACGAGTGGGGAAGCGATCTCCAGCGCCCGCTGGTATTCGGCCGCCAGCACCGACTTGCCGAACCCCGCGCCCGCCTCCACCACGGCGACCTGCTGGGAGCGCATGAGCGAAACCAGACGGTCCCGCGGCACATGGTGACGGGGAGGGCCAACGCTGCCGACGCGCTGCTGTGGGGGCGGTCCCGCCATGCGCCGTGCTCCTTGAAGTAGGCACCGTTAGGGTACCCCCGCACCCCGCAGTACCCCTGCGGTTACTCCGCCTCGGGGCGCAGGGTGGGGAACAAGATCACGTCCCGGATGGCCTCGTTCCCCGTCAGCAGCATGGCCAGGCGGTCGATGCCAATCCCCAGACCCGCCGTCGGCGGCAGCCCATACTCCAGCGCCCTCAGGTAGTCCTCGTCGATCGACATGGCTTCCTCGTCTCCGGCCGACCGGGCCCGGGCCTGGTCCTCGAACCGGGACCGCTGCTCGGCCGGGTCGACCAGCTCGCTGAACGCGTTGCACAACTCCCGGCCCGCCACGATCGCCTCGAAGCGCTCCACCAATCCAGGCTGGCTGCGATGGTCCCGGGCCAGCGGCGAGACCTCCTTGGGGTAGTCCATGACGAACACCGGCTCCCACAAGTTGGCCTCCGTCGTCTTCTCATAGATCTCCAGCAGCACCTTTCCCGGCCCCCACGCATCCTCCAGCGGCACCCCCAACGACGTGCCGACCGCGCGCAACTCTTCCACCGGCATGGTCACCTCCACCCCGACGCCGGCGTGTTCCCGGATCAGTTCAGTCAGCGTGGCCCGCCGCCACGGCACCGCCAGCGACAAGGGCCGCCCGCCAAACGAAAGCGAGGTCGTGCCCACCAGCGTCAGCGCCAACCAGGCGACCATCTCCTCGGTCAGCGCCATCAGGTCGTGGTAGTCGGCGTAGGCCTGGTACAGCTCCAGCATGGTGAACTCCGGGTTGTGCCGGGTCGACAGCCCTTCGTTGCGGAACACCCGTCCGATCTCGTACACCCGCTCGAAACCGCCCACAACCAGCCGCTTCAGGTACAGCTCGGGGGCCACCCGCAAGAAGAGATCCATGGCCAGGGCCTTGTGATGGGTGACGAACGGCTTGGCGTGGGCCCCGCCCGGAATGGGATGGAAGATCGGCGTCTCCACCTCGACGAACCCCCGGTCCTCCAGCCACCGCCGCATCAGCGAGATCATCCGGCTGCGCAGCAGCAAGGCCGAGCGCGAGCCCTCGTTGGCCCACAGGTCGACGTAGCGCTGGCGATAACGGATATCGGCGTCGGTTATGCCCTTCCACTTGTCGCCGAACCCCCGCTGGGTCTCGGCCAGCAGCTCCCATGACCGGACCTTGACGGACAGCTCGCCCGTGCGGGTCGTCACGACCGAACCGGTGGCGCCGATCCAGTCGCCCAGCGCCAGCTTCTTGAATCCCTCGAAGTCCTCGGTCCAGTCGACCCCGCAGAACAGCTGGATGGTGCCGCTCGAGTCGGTCAACTGGCCGAACGCCAGCTTCCCCTGGCCCCGCCGCAGCATGAGCCGGCCCGCCACGGTGACCTCTTTCCCCGTATCGGTCTCCGCGGGCAGATCGTCATGAGCCGACCGCACCTCGGCGATTGAGTGGGTCGGTTGGAAGCGGTAGGGAACAGAAGCCACGGCCCCGATGCTGCCCGACCAGCCCCGGCCACGCCAGGCGAGTGCTCAGCCCGCCATGTTGCGCTGGAAGATGATCCGCAGCCCGTTCAATGTGAGCCAGGGCTCGTGGTGGTCGATGCTCTCGGTCAGGGGCGCGATCAACCCGGCCAGGCCACCGGTGGCCACGACCGTGCACTCCCCCAGTTGCTCCTCGAAGCGGGCGCAGAGCCCGTCCACCTGGGCCGCGAAACCGTAGACCGCGCCCGACTGGATGGCCTCGATGGTGTTCTTACCGATGACGTTGCGGGGCTCGACCAGCTCCACCCGGCGCAGCGCCGCGGCCCGCCCGAAGAGGGCGTCCAGGGAGATCTCGATGCCTGGCACAATGGCCCCCCCCAGGTACTCCCCCCGGGCCGACACCGCCTCGACCGTGGTCGCGGTGCCAAAATCGACCACGATGGTCGGGCCACCGTACTGGTCGTAGGCCGCCACCGCGTCGGCGATGCGGTCGGCTCCCACCTCTTTGGGGTTGTCGTACAGGATCGGCATCCCGGTGCGGATGCCGGGCTCGACGATCACAGTGGTGACCGGGAACCATTTCTCGCTCATCTCCCGCAGCGCGGCCGTGGTCCGGGGTACCACCGAGGCCACCACGATGCCGTCGACCACCTTGTCCACATCGAAGCCCTGCAGGTCCAGGAGCTGGGAGATGATCATGGCCATCTCGTCGGCGGTGCGCTCGGCGTGACTCGAGATCCGCCAGTGGTGAACCAACTCGGTGGGGAGCCCCGGGCCCGCGGAACCGGCCCCGAACATGCCAATCACGGTCTGGGTGTTGCCGACGTCGATGGCGAGCAGCACGGCCGTTCCCGCGCCTCAGCCAGTGACCACGTCGAGGCCGATGTCCAGCACCGGGGCGGAATGGGTCAGGGCGCCGACCGAGATGAACGCGGCCCCGGCCGCGGCGTAGTCGGCGACCGAGTCGAGGGTCACGCCCCCTGAGACCTCGATGGGGCAGCGGCCCGCCACCAGGGCCGCGGCCGCGGCCACCTCCGCCGGCGTCATGTTGTCCAGCAGGACCATGTCGGCGCCTGCTCCGACCGCCTCGACGACCTGCCCGGCAATGTCGCACTCGACCTCGACGAGCTGGCCGGGCCAGCGGTGCCGGGCCCGCCGCACCGCGTCGGCGATCGAGAGACCGGCCAGGTGGTTGTCCTTTATCAGGATGCCGTCGGACAGCGATCCCCGGTGGTTGGCCCCGCCCCCGGCCCGCACCGCCGCCTTCTCCAGGGCCCGCAGGCCGGGCGTGGTCTTGCGGGTGTCCCGGATCCGGGCGTTGCCCTGGGCCGCCCGCACGTAGGCACGGGTCAGGGTGGCGATGCCCGACAGGCGCCCGAGCAGGTTGAGGGCGGTGCGCTCGGCGGTCAAGATGGCCGCCAACGGGCCCTCCACCGAACCGATCACCTCGCCCGGGCGCACCTCGAGGCCGTCGGACAAGCGCCAGTCCACCACCACGGCCGGGTCGACGGCGGCGAAGGTGGCCAGGACGCACAGCCGCCCGGCCACCACCCCTTCCCGCCGGGCCACGAACTCGGCCCGGGCGATGGCGTCATCCGGCACCAGGCTGGCCGTCAGGTCGCCCAGCGGACCGAGATCCTCGGCCAGGGCCCGGGCCACGACATCCCGGACGGCGGCCGCGGGCGGGTCGATCCAGGTCATCGCATCACGCTGACCGCAGGGGATCGATCGGGGTCATCGCATCCGCCGGGCGAGGCGATGGGAACGCAGCGCCGGTCCCGACTGCAGGCGGGCCGATTCTGGTCATCGCATCCGCAGGGCGAGGCGATGGGAAGGCAGCGCCGGTCCCGACTGCAGGCGGGCCGATTCCGGTCATCGCATCCGCAGGGCGAGGCGATGGGAAAAGGACGGCCGGGACTCGGGGAAGTCGGTGCGGACATGAGCGCCCCGGGTCTCCTCCCGGGCCGCGGCCGCGGTGAGCAGGGCCCGGGCAATGACGAGCAGATTCCGCACCTCGGGCGGAGCCGATCCCGCCGTGGCGGCAGCGAGATCCGCGACCGTCTGGTCGGTGTCGGCCAGGGATTGGGCGCTGCGCAGCCCGCCCGCCCCGGCTGTCATGGCCCGCTGGAGTTCGTCCCGCACCTTGGGGTGATCGCTCGGCCCTAGGTGCGCTGAATTTGTGCTGTGTACACGACACAAATTCAGCGCACCCGTCGGGCGATCAACATTGAGTTCCGTTGCCCAGATGACGCCGGGCCGAGGTCGACCGATCAGGAGGGGACGCATGGCTCCGGTGGCGTCGGGCCCCCCTTTTCCCCGCTCGATGGCCTCGACCACCCGGGGTGCCCACACCATGCCTTCCAGCAGGGAGTTGGAGGCCAGGCGGTTGGCGCCGTGGACGCCGGTGCAGGCCACCTCGCCGCATGCCCACAGCCCGGGGACGGTGGTGGCGCCGTCCAGGTCGGTGACGATGCCGCCGGAGAGGTAGTGGGCGGCCGGGGCGATGGGGAGCCACTCGGCCGTCGGGTCGAGCCCGGCGGCGCGAACCGTGGCCGCGATGGTCGGGAAGCGGTCGTCGAACGCCTCCAGGCCGGTGGCGTCGAGCCAGAGGTGCTCGACCCCCTGCTCCAGCATGCGGGCGGTCATGGCCTTGCTGACCAGGTCGCGAGGCAGGAGCTCGTCGACGAATCGCTCGCCCCGGGCGTCGCGGATGAGGGCGCCATGGCCGCGGAGGGCCTCGGACAGCAGCGGGCGGGGCATGGCGGGGTGGTGCAGTGCGGTCGGGTGGAACTGCATGAACTCGACGTCGGCCACCGGCACCCCGGCCAGCAATGCCATGGCCAGGCCGTCGCCGGTCGACTGGCTGGGATTGGTGGTCACGCTGAACAGCTGACCCGCCCCGCCCGTCGCCAGCAGGGTGTGCTCGGCCCGGACTTCGTGCCCCGTCCCGTCGGGGGCGAGGGCGCGGACGCCCCGGCAGCGACCACCTTCGACAATGAGCTCGAGGGCGAACCAGCCTTCCAGCACGGCGGCCGCGGTGCGGCGGACGGCGTCGACCAGGGCCCGTTCGATCTCGGCGCCGGTCGCGGCCCCGCCCGCGTGGACGACCCGGGGCATGGAGTGACCGCCCTCGCGGGCCAGGAGCAGGGAACCGCCGTCGTCGCGATCGAATACCGCCCCGAGGGCGATGAGCTCGTTGACCCGGCCCGGGCCCTCCTCGACCAGGACCTGGACCGCGTCGCGGTCGCACAGGCCCGCCCCTGCCCGCAGGGTGTCGGCCATGTGGAGGTCGGTCGAGTCCTCATCCTCGGCCAGGACCGCGGCCACCCCGCCCTGGGCCCAGCGGGTGGCCGACTGGACCAGTTCCGCCTTGGAGAGGACGCCGACCCGCATGCCCCGGTTGGCCGGACTGGCGGCGGCCCGGATGGCGGCGGAAAGGCCGGCCACGCCGCTGCCGCATATCAGGAGGTCGAGTTGGGGAACAGCTACGTTCGTGGGGGTGGCGGTCGCGGGCATCAGCGTGGTCGGGGCGCGGCCAGGTTGTCGATGAGCCTGGTTGTTCCCAGGCGGGCGGCGATCAACAGGCGGGCGTCCCGGGCGAGGGTGGTCAGGGGGGTGAGGTTGGTGGGATCAACCACTTCGGCGTAGTCCAGCTGGAAGGCGGGCTGTTGGGCAACTGTTGCCGACATGGTCGCCCGGACCTGGTCGGCAGTGGCGCCTTGGTGGTCGGCAGTGGCGCCTCGGTGGTCGGCCGTGGCGCATGCGGCGGCGGCAGTGGCGCCTGCGGCGGCGGCTCGGCCCGCTAGCAGGGCCTGGTAAAGGGTGGGTGCGATGGCCCGTTCCTCGCTGGTGAGGTAGGCGTTGCGACTCGAGAGGGCCAGGCCGTCGCCGGCCCGCACAGTCGGGCAGGCCACGATTTCGGCCGGAAGCGACAGATCAGAGGTCAGCCGGCGGATGACGGCTAGCTGCTGGTAGTCCTTCTCGCCGAAGTAGGCCCGGCACGGGCCGGCCAGGGACAGCAGCTTGGTCACGATGGTAGCCACGCCGCGGAAGTGACCGGGACGGATCGCCCCTTCCAGCACGTCCGATAGGCGGCCCACCGTGACTTCTGTGAGCGGCGGTTCGGGGAACATCTCCTGCCGCGATGGGGCGAACAGGTACCCGACCCCGGCCGCCTCCGCCTGCCGGCTGTCCTGTTCGAAGTCGCGGGGATAGGTGGCCAAATCCTCGCCCGGGCCGAATTGCAGGGGGTTGACGAAAAGCGTGGCCACCACCACGTCGCATTCGGCCGCGGCCCGCTGCATCAGCGAGGTGTGACCGGCGTGGAGCGAGCCCATCGTCGGGACGAGGCCGATCCGGCGGCCGGCGGAGCGTTCACTGTCGAGCGCCTTGAGTATGGCGTCGCGGTGGTCGAGCACCGTCAGCGACATGGCGTCATGGTTATGTCCTGGGGCGGCCCGCGGCCGCATTCTCGGGCGGTCCAGGATTCCGCGTCAACTGGAAAGCGCGGTACGCCGTCCAGCTGCCAAAATTCGAGGCGGGCCGGCCCATGGTGGGCCAAACCGACCGGCAGGGCGCGGGACGCCCGGTAGCAATGGGCCTCGTGGGGGGCACGGCTGGACCTCTCTGACGTTCCGGCCCCACGGGTAGGAGGGTGCCGTTCGTGCGGCTTAGAGAGTACCGGCCCACCGCACGCCGGATGCAACCGGATCGGGCCGGCGATCGCCGACCAGATCCGGGGCCAGGTCGGCCAGGGGAACGAGGACAAAGGGCCGGTCCCACATACGCGGGTGAGGAACGGTCAGATCGGCGTCGTTTACGAACTCGTCCCCCACGATGAGCACGTCGACGTCGAGGGTCCGAGGGCCCCAGCGGGTGGTGCGGACACGACCGGCCGCTTCCTCGGTCGCCCGCGCCGTCGCCAGCAGTTGGCGAGGGGAGCGGTCGGTCGAGAGTTCGACGACGCAGTTGAGGTAGGGGCCCTGACCCGCCGGACCGACGGGGTCGGTCTCGTACACGGGTGAGGTGCGAATGAGGTCAGGCAGGCTGGAGACGGCCGTACGGAGGTACTGCCAACGATCCCCGAGATTTGAGCCCAGCCCCAGAAAGGCCCGTACGGTCATGTTCCCATCTCTTTGCAGGGATTATCCACTACACGCGGCCGGTCCATCAAAAACGCGCCTGGAAGGAACCGCGACCGCTGCGGCTACGGGCGGGTGATCCGCACGCCCGCCGAGGCGATGTCGACCGGAACGGGCGGGCGAAGTTTGTGCAGCGTCACGGTGACCGACGTGGCTCGATCGGCGGTGAGGGTTAGCACGCGGGTGGCGATTCGTTCGGCCAGTCGCTCGAGCAGGGCGGCCGGAGTTCCCGCGATCTCCACCACGACCGCCTCGGCCAGCGCGCCGTAGTCGACTGTGTGGGCCAGGTCGTCGCTTTCTCCCGGCCTTCGGAGATCGAGGGTGAGATCGAGGTCGACGGCGAAGGGTTGGGCTCGGTCTTGTTCCTCGGGCCGGAGGCCGTGGACACCGAGGGCGCGGATTCCGCGGAGCTCGATGCGGTCAGCTGGGCTCCCGCTCACCGCGTCCCTTGATTGCGCCGTCGGCACCTCGGGACGCGGGCCCGGCCCCTGCGGCAGCCCCAATGGGTTCGGCCCCTAGGGGATCCAGCCCGGCTTCATCAGCGGCCGGGGCGGGGTTGGCGGCGGACGGGGCCGCGTCGGCGGAAGGCGGGTCCGCGTCGGCGATGGCGGACGGGGCGTCGTCGGCGGAAGGCGGGTCCGCGGCGGAAGGCGGGTCCGGGTCGGCGATGGCGGACGGGGCGTCGTCGGCGGAAGGCGGGTCCGCGTCGGCGACGGCGGACGGGGCGTCGTCGGCGGAAGGCGGGTCCGGGTCGGCGACGGCGGACGGGGCGTCGTCCCCTGCCGCGGACGGGTTGGCGTCCGGGGCTTCGGCCGAGGGGTCGGCGGCTCCAGCTGCGGCATCGTCGGCCGCAGATGGGGCGGGGGCGGGTGCCGGCGGGGTGGACCCGGCCACAGATCGCGTCGCGACACGGGATGCCGCGTCCGACCGACGGGAGGTGGCCGAGGCGGACGATGCCGCCTTCGACGCCATCGACTGGCGCGGCCTCGAGGGCGCCTCAACTGTCGCGGCCGAACTTACACTCGTACTCGAAGTGGTATTGGCGTGAGCCGGAACCGGCCCGCACCCGCCAGCACCTGCCAGTTGTGGCGCCAGAGCTACCAACTCGCGGCCGTCTGGGCCCATCTGCCGGTGCATGATCCGCTCGACCACCGATATCGCCTGGGGGCCGGCGGGAACCAACCCTGACCACCGGAGATATCCGGCGACAATGCCCATCAGCCGGTCACTGAGCTCCTCGTGATGGATCAGCAGCCGCTCCCCCGAGGCCATCCAGTCCCGTAGCTGTCCGTAGAGCTCGGGTAGCACGAGGTGGGGGTCGTCGTGGAGACTGAACGGGATGTGAGCCCAGGCCATATCCAGCTCGTCATAGGCGTGGAGGTTGTGGGGCGACGTCAGCAGCGACACCACCCGGGTGAACCCCTCGCCCCGAAGCCACAGGATCTCCTCCTGGCGCCGCACCCGGCGGTGGTTGCGGGCATACCCGCCCGGCCGCTCGCTCACCGCCAGCTTGTCCTTGATGATCCACGCGAAGAACCGTGGGGCAATGCCCTTGGCCCACTTCCCTTTCACGCCGCCGCCGTCTCGTTATCGGCACGCATGAGGCGAACCGCCTGCACGGTCTCGGCCACATCGTGCACGCGCACCATGGCCACCCCCCGGGCCATGGCCCACACGGCCGAGGCGAGCGATCCCGCCAATCGCTCCTCTACCGGGGCCGGGGGCTCACCGGGCCCTGCCGCAAGGCGGCCGAGAAACGATTTCCGGCTGGTTCCCACCACCACCGGTCGCCCGCCGGCCACCAGCCGGTCCAAGTTGCGAAGCAACTGCAGATTGTGGGCCGTCGTTTTTCCGAAGCCGATACCCGGGTCGACCCAGACTTCTGAAACGCCCCCCGCCTCAGCCGCCCCGGCCCGCTCAGCCAGGAAGTCGCTCACCTCAGCCATGACATCGTCGTAGCGGGGACGGACTTGCATCGTCCGGGGGTCGCCCGACATATGCATGGCGACCCACCCGACACCGGCGGCGGCGGCAACCGGCCACAGTGACGCCGAGACGTCATTGATCAGCGTTGCCCCGGCCGCGATGGCGGACTCGGCCACCTTGGCCTTGCGGGTGTCGACCGAAATCCTGACGGTCGGCGCCAGGGCAGCCACCACGGGCAGAATCCGGCGCTGCTCCTCTTCCTCGCTCACCGCGTTCGCCCCGGGGCGGGTGGACTCGCCCCCCACATCGATGATGTCGGCTCCCTGGGCGACCATCTCTCGGCCCCGGGCGACCGCCCGGTCATGGTCAAACCAGCAACCGCCGTCCGAAAACGAGTCGGGCGTCACATTGAGTACGCCCATCACCAAGGTCACGGCTGGCCAGGCTACCCGGGGGAGGTGGGGCGCCGCGTCTTTCA
This sequence comes from Actinomycetota bacterium, assembly GCA_030947025.1. Lineage (GTDB taxonomy): Bacteria > Actinomycetota > Acidimicrobiia > Acidimicrobiales > Palsa-688 > JALYXV01. The sequence continues at coordinate 21,327 of JALYXV010000049.1, forward strand.
AAGCGGGGAAAAGCGCAGGTTGCGGGTGCGAATTGCGCCGTTCGTGGATCCGACCGGGCTAGCGGGTGCGACGGGCCATGATGAGGCTCATGGCCTCAAGCCGGGTCGCTTCGTTTTCCCGAAACAGGCCGTGCACGGCCGAGGTGACGGTGGTGCTCCCGGGCTTGCGGACGCCTCGCATGGACATGCAGAGATGCTCCGCCTCGACCACGACGAGCACGCCTCGCGGTTCGAGCACTCGCTCGATGGCGTCGGCGATCTGGGTCGTGAGGCGTTCTTGGACCTGAGGACGGCGAGCGTAGCCATCGACCAGGCGGGCCAACTTCGAGAGACCGGTAATTCGACCGTCCACGTTGGGGATGTACGCGACGTGGGCGGCCCCGATCCACGGGATCAAATGGTGCTCGCACATGCTGTACAGGGTGAGGTCCTTCACCATCACCATCTCGTCGTGGCCCGCCTCGAAGGTGACGTTGAGGTGACGGCCTGGGTCTTCGTGGAGGCCGGAGAAAATGTCGCCATACATCTTGGCGATCCGCTCGGGCGTGCCGACCAGGCCGTCGCGGTCGGGATCCTCGCCTATCGCTTCCAGGATCTCGCGCACCGCCCGCCGGATGCGTTCGTGGTCCACCGTGAACGAAGGCGCCTCGAGGTTGCCGTTGTTGTCGGCGACCGGCCTAAGAGGTCGGCCCGGCTCGGGGGTCATTCGCCCCCGGTGGGCGGCTTGGCCTCGCGCAAGTGAGCCCCGCCCTTCACGGGGGAAGCGCCGTTGGTTGGGACGGTGGCGCCGTTGCCTAACCGGCTGTCGGTAGGCCAGGTCGGGAGCGGTCCGATGATGGACATGAGATCCTCCCCGTCGAGGGTCTCCTTCTCGACCAAGGCGGCGGCCAGGGTGTCAAGGGTCTGGCGGTGGAGGGTGAGTATGCTGCGGGCCCGTTCGTGCGAGTCGTCGATCAGGCGGCGAACCTCGGCGTCGATGCTGGCCGCAACCTGTTCGGAGTAGTTGGGCTGGTGGCCGAGATCCCGGCCCAGGAAGACTTCGTGGTTCTTCTGACCCAGCTGCTGCGGGCCCAGCAGGTCGCTCATGCCGTACTCGGTCACCATGGCACGGGCGATGGTGGTCGCCTTCTCGATGTCGTTCTCGGCGCCCGTGGTCGGCTCCTCGAAGATGAGTTCCTCGGCCGTGCGGCCTCCCAGACACATGGCCATGGCGTCACGGAGCTCACTGCGGGAGTGGTTGAACTTGTCCTCGGGCAGGGTGAACGTCAGGCCGAGGGATCGGCTACGAGCCACGATCGAAACCTTGTGGATCGGGTCGGCATAGGTGAGAACGTGGCCCACGATAACGTGGCCACTCTCGTGGTACGCGGTTACCAGCTTGTCCGTCTCGCTCATGATCAGGCTCTTGCGCTCCGGCCCGGCGATGACCCGGTCGATAGCGCTCTCCAACTCCGGCATCCCGATCTGGGTCAGGTCGTGACGAGCCGCGAGGAGGGCTGCCTCATTGAGGAGGTTGGCCAAATCGGCGCCGGTGAATCCCGGCGTCCGCTTGGCGAGGGTGTCGAGGCTGACCTCCGTCACAAGCGGCTTCCCTCGGGCGTGCACCTTGAGGATGGCCTTCCGGCCCGTCACATCGGGCCGGTCGACGACGATTTGGCGGTCGAAGCGGCCGGGGCGGAGCAGAGCCGGGTCCAGGATGTCGGGCCGGTTGGTGGCCGCGATCAGGATGATGCCGCCCTTCACGTCGAAGCCGTCCATCTCGACCAGCAGCTGGTTGAGCGTCTGTTCCCTCTCGTCGTGGCCGCCGCCCAGCCCTGCCCCCCGGTGGCGGCCAACGGCGTCGATCTCGTCCATGAAGATGATGGCCGGGGCGCTGGCCTTGGCCTGCTCGAACAGGTCTCGAACGCGGCTGGCGCCCACGCCCACGAACATCTCCACGAAGTCCGAGCCCGAGATCGAAAAGAATGGGACGCCCGCCTCACCCGCCACCGCCCGGGCGAGCAAGGTCTTGCCTGTGCCAGGGGGCCCGAACAGCAGCACCCCTTTGGGGACCTTGGCCCCCATCGCCTGGAACTTGGCCGGTGACTGCAGGAAATCCTTGATCTCCTCGAGTTCGGCCACCGCCTCGTCGGCACCGGCGACGTTGGCGAAGGTCACCTTGGGCTGGTCCTTGGACACGGTACGAGCCTTGGCCTTGCCGAATTGCATGACCTTGCTGCCGCCCCCCTGCATGGAGTTGAGGATGAATACGAACCCTCCGAACAAGAGCAGGATGGGTGCGAAGTTGAGCAGCAGGCTTACCCAGAGGGAACTCTTGCTGTGCTTGGCCGACACGTCCGGCACCCCCCGGTCGATCAGCAGTTGGGTCAGCTGGGGCGTGTACCGGTCGGGGTAGGTGGCGTCGTAGCGATCGCCCGGCAAGATACTGCCCGCGGTCTTGAGCCGGCCCGAGACCTTGTTGGACCCATCGTGGAGGGTGGCCGAGGCCACCTGGCCGCTGGTGATCTTCTGTTCCAACACGTTCAGGCTGAGGTGCTGGACCGTAGGATGGGGCCGGAAGACCTGGACCCCGATGAGAATGACGGCCGCGGACAGGAGTATGTAAGGAACCGGACTCCGGAGGGCCTTTTTCATATCCCGGCCAGGCTACAGGGCATGACTTGGTTCTCCGGAGGCGGCCCGGGTACCAGTTCGCATGCGATCAGCCCCCTGACGGCCCTTCGTACACGCAGATATATGGCAGGTTGCGGTAACGCTCCGCCGCATCGAGCCCGTAGCCGACGACAAAGTCGGGCGGGATGCGAAAGCCGGTGTAGGCCAAATCCGACTCGACCCGTTGAGTGCCTTCCTTGACCAACAGGGCGCAGACTTCGAGGCTGACGGGGTTGCGGGCCAGGAGGTTCTTCCGCAGGTACGACAACGTCAGCCCGGAGTCGACGATGTCTTCGACGACCAGCACCGACCGGTCCGTGAGGTCGAGGTCGAGGTCCTTCACGATCCGCACCACGCCGCTGGTGCGGGTGGCTCGGCCGTAGGACGCCACCGCCATGAAGTCGAACTCGACCGGCAGGTCGATCGCCCGGGCCAGGTCGCTCATGAAAACAAAGGCGCCCTTCAGTACCCCGACGAGGAGCGGTACCCGGCCCTGGTAGTCCTGCGTGATCTGCTGGCCGAGTTCCCTGACCCGGGCCTGGAGGGTGGCCTCATCGATGATGGTCCGTCCGAGGGCGGCGTCGTCGCGGCCCGCCGAGTCGGTTTGGGGCTCTTCCATGCTGTCGCCAAAGTAGCCGGTGGCGTCAACCGGGCCGCCCGGGCCGCGGTGGCCGCGGTGGCCGCGGTGGCCGCGGTGGCCGCGGTG
>JALYXV010000050.1 GCA_030947025.1 Actinomycetota bacterium
AGATTCTCGGCCACCAGTTCCTCGACCGGGGTTGACCGCTCAGGGCCCGAAGGGGTGTCATCAGTCGGAATTCCCCTGTCTACACGATCCCCAGTTTCAGGTGGTGGACCCCGCTAACTGAGCACCTCGGTTCTTGACCGTCTTGGTGGTGCCAGAAGGCAGTAGGCCCAACCTGCGACCAGATCCGCCCGCTGCCGCGAGCATGTGCCCTCCCGAAGGGCCCGTCCCTAGTTCAAGGTCGAGAGCCTTGCACCAGAAGTCGGTCATTACGTCGAGGTCGACGCAGTCGATCAGCACCCACTCGATGACCAGTGACATCCGGCCATCCTTGCAGCCGGCGGGTGTGTGAATCGTGGTCATGGTGGCACCTCCTCATGGTGGGAGCCCAGGGAACACCTCGCCGTGGACCCGGCGATAGGTGACGGGCCGCCCCATCGAGGGGACGCGTTCTGGGACATCCCTACGCGCACGGTTCTCCCGACCGAGCGCCGATTCGGTTTGTCCTATTTTCAGGCGGTCGTGGGCGCAGCTCAGCTGGGATGCCTGTTCGGGCGTCAGACCTCGGCGTGCAGCCGCAGGACTGCGTCCGAGCCCGGCGCATCTGTGTACACGACGAGCTGCATCCCGGGCTGGTCGAGCACGCCGAGCCGGTGGTGGTCCAGCTCGAGACGACCTGCGGTGGGGTGATCGAAGAGGCGTCGTGTCGTCGCGAACGGGCTCACGTCCTTCGCTTCCCAGAGGGTGGCGAATCGCGGTGATGCCGCGTTGAGGCTCGACCAGACAGCGCTGACTTCTGGGTCGTCCGGCCAATCGCTGCAGTGGAGGCGGAATTGGGAGACGAGCCGAAGCTGCTCTTCGTCGTGGTCGGCCATGAGACGAGCGAGGTCCTGGTCGAGGAAGACGAGCTCGATGAGGTTGGGTGGAGAGTTCGTAATCGTGCGCAGCTTGGGGAACAGTCGCGCCTCGGCGTCGTTCCAGGCGACGATGTTCCAGCAGCGATCGAGGAAATAAGCGGGGTTCGGGTCGAGACGGTCGAGCAGCGCCCGCAAGGCTGGCGTAACCAGCGCGTCGGAGCCCGGGGAGTCGTCGACTCGGTAGCCGGCCAGCGCGAAGAGATGAAAGCGTTCAGCGTCGTCGAGGTGCAGTGCCCGGGCCAGCGCCGCGAGAACCTCGGGCGAGACGGAATGGGCGTGTCCCTGCTCGAGCTTGGCAAGCCAGGACACCGTCACCCCGGCGATGGCAGCGAGCTCCTCGCGGCGAAGCCCAAGCGAGCGACGTCGGACTGCGGGAAAGCCAGCGGCGACAGGATCGACCCGCGCTCGCCGTGATCGAAGGAACTCCCCGGGCTCGGCCGTCCGCACGCCGTCGAAGGTAGTACTGGCAATGCCACCCTTGTCTGGGTCTCCCTTCCCGGCGATGTCCTTGCGATCCTGGAACGAGTGCCGCTCGTGGAGGGGACATGACGACGACAAGTGAGCACGGCAGGTCAGTGTTTGTCTCGGGGAATCCGGGCCGGGACGTGCAGCGCGTCGGCACGGCGCGCCTTCTCGGGCAGGACGTTTCGAAGATCCACGATCCCGTCTGGGGAGTGATCGGCACCCTGGGGGAGAGCCAGTGCTACCTCGGCGTCCAGGCCAAGGTCGCGGCAGTCCAGGCGGCCCTGGCAAGGCGTATCCGCGCCGATGACCTCGCTGTTCGCCTCGTGGCGCCAGCGTTCACACTCGGCGTATCCGACGGCCAGCTCAACGGCACCGAGCGAATGCGCTACTCCCTGATCGGCCGCGAGCTCGTGAACGACTCCACCGAACTGCACCTCAGGGCTACGGACATGGCGGGGGTCATCGCAGTCGTCGCCTGTGACAAACCCCCGGTCGGCACTCTGGCGGCCATCCTCGAGCACAACGCGCCCGCCGTGCTCCTCTCGGATGGTTCAATCAAGCCCGGAATTGACCCGGCAACGGGTGAACGCATCGACCTTGTCGGTGCCTTCCAGTTCGCCGCCGATCCCGACGCCGAGCTGCGCACTCGCGTCGCGCTGCACGCCTGCCCCGGCTACGGAAGCTGCGGTGGGATGTTCACCTACAACACGATGCAGACGTTCATCGCGGTGCTGGGCATGGAGCCGCTGCACATGGTGGCGCCACCGTCAGACGATCAGCGACGTCTCGATGAGTTTCCGGACCAGCTAGTCGAGTGCTTGGTGGTCATGGCCAACGCGGGCGTCCGGCCTCGGGACATCTTGACCCCCTCGTCCTTGCGCAACGCGCTCACGGTGACGATCGCGATGGGGGGGTCGACCAACGTCGCGCTGCACGGCGTCGAGCTGGCTCGGGCCGCCGGCCTCGACCTCTGGGAGGACGTGATCAGCCAGCGTGAGCTCAACGAGTTCGCTCACCGGCTGCCCGTGCTCGTCAATATGCGCCCATTCGGCAACTACTCGATGGTCGACATCGACGCTCAGGGCGGGCTCCAAGCCATCGTCAAGGAGTTGCTCGACGCCGGGTATCTCGACGGTGACACCATGACGTGCACTGGAGAACGACTGTCGGCTCAGGTGCAGCAACTCGATCCACCGTCGCCCGACGGCGACGTGATCCACTCCGTCGAGAAACCGTTCAAGGCCACCGGTGGCCTGCGCCTGCTCAACGGCAACCTCGCGCCCGCCGGCGGCGCGATCCTGAAGATCGCCGGCGTCGAGGGCGGTGTCGAGAGCGGTGTGTTCACCGGTCGGGCTCGTGTGTTCAACGGCGAGCGCTCGCTCATCGCCGCCCTCGAGCACGACGCCGATTCGTTCAACGACCACGACATCGTTGTGATCCGCTACGAGGGCCCCGAGGCGCGCCGGGCATGCCCGAGCTCCTCGACCCGACCTCGCGAATCACCGCGCTGTGCCGCCGCAAGGGGATCCCGATCGCGCTGATGACCGACGCCCGGTTCTCCGGCGGCTCCGTCGGGCTCGTCATCGGCCACGTCGCGCCCGAGGCCTACCTCGGAGGACCGATAGCACTCATTGAGGACGGCGACACGATCATCGTCGACCTCAACGCTGATCGCATCGACGCGCGCGAGCTACGCGACCCCGCCGTCCGCGCGTCCCGCACGGCGGTGTGGCAGGCGGCGGCCGACGCAAACGGCGGCGTCCATCCCGACGTCACGCCGGTCTCGAGCCGCGTCCTCATGCGCATGCGCACCACCGCCCGACCTGGTCTGGCCGGCGGCGGCATGAGCGCCGTCTGACGCGCTATGGAGTCGAGGTCGCACAACACCCCGACAAGATCGAGGCTCTGAGCGCTCCCGGCGGGCCACAGCGTGGGGTCTATAACGCGCCAACATATCGACATGGGACATCGCCCCGAGGTGCCGTTGGGCGCACCAACGGAACGCAGGTAGCGCTGTCACAGGAGCTGGCCGTTGCGCCTCATTGGGTGGATCCGGCTTGGAAGCCGCCACGAGATAGGACCTCGGATGGGTCACCGTTGCTCACTGTCGCAAGCACGCCAGCCGAAATGACTGAGATCGTATTCCCGGTCAGGCGCACCGTCTCCCGCCGTGGACCAAGTTCATTGAGGCGCTGCAGCTCCGGCCGGTCAGCCGCTATGCCGTGATCGGGTAGCCGCATGACGCCCGTCCGGGGGCACCATCCGGTAACGCCCCGTATCGTGCCCGATCTGTCGGCCGGTACGCGTCCTGCGCCTGTCTTTTGGCCGTCGCAATCTGAGGCGTCCAGCGTCCCCTCAATGTGGCTTGGTCGGCAGTCAGAGGTTGCTGATCCGTAGGACGCCGACGAGTTGTTGATGGTCGTCGACAAAGTAGGTGATGGCGAGGGCAATGTGGGGCAGGTGGTGTTCGAAGAGGGTGACGCCAGCGAGGCTTCGAGGGCGGTCACGGGGTGGTCCGGTGTCCAGCCAGGCGATCAGGACGTCGTCGATTGCGCTGCGGTCGTCAGGGCTGAGTTGTTCCAGGTCGGCCCAGCTGCCGTCGCCATGGACGACTGCCGAGGTCACGCCGTTTGACGTCGGCGACTATCCCAGTACGCCCGCAGTGATGCCTCGTCTCGGAGCACGGGAACGGCCCCGTCGTTGACGGCATTTCTCAGGTTCTCGACTGCGGCCAGGGCGTGGTCCTGTCCGTCGGTTGCGATCCATTCGTCCAGCGCTGGGGTCGAAGAGGACTCTGAGGAGGTGACCACCAAAACAGCGTATCCCGCTGAGTCACCGCCGGGGAGGTTCATCCGGCTGGTCGGACGACTCCGTCAGGGTGTCAGGAGGCGCCGGCGATGAATGCGGTGACGATGTGGCTGGCGTGGCGGTCAAGGTTGTGCGGGCCCGGTCGTAGCGGGTGGTCGTGCGCGGGTCGGAGTGGCGGGCGGCGATCTGCACGTCCCGTAGTGGCACCCCGGCGTCCAAGGCGGCCGTGATGAACGAGTGGCGCAAGGAGTGCGGAGATATTGACTTGGTGATCCCCGCCTTCTTGGCCAGGCGGCGCACGATCCTGGTCGCGGCGTGGCGGTTGAGCCGCAACCCGGACTGGGCCAGAAGGAGCGGTCCTGACAGCCGCTCGCCCGCCGCCATGTCGACCGCTCGGGCGACACGAGGTGGTAGGGGGATGAGGGCCAGCTTGGATCCCTTGCCCAGCACGGTCACGGGTTCGAT
>JALYXV010000060.1 GCA_030947025.1 Actinomycetota bacterium
GATCCAGCCAGGTCCCCAAGAACCCGTAGTCGATCTGGGCTTCCTCGCCAGGTTCCACGTCGCCTCGCAGCACCGTCACCCGGTCCCGCAGACCCTCGTCGGGGAACTCCGCCGCCACGTACAGCCGGAAACTGGAGATCCCCACCGCCAGGCCGTGCTCGTCACGGAGCCGCTGATGCACCGTGGTCGCGGTGTTGGTCTCCAGCATCGCCTTGATCGCCTCCCGGTGGACCTCGATCGCAGGGAACGTCAAGCTCCGGGCCCGGGCGTCGACCAGCTCGGGGAACCAGCCGCGCACCAGCTCCGCCCACTCCGAGCGGCCCAACGTCGGGCCGCCCGGGGCGATCCCCGCCGCCTCCGCCTTGGCCACATACTTGCGGACCGTCTTGGGATCTACCCCCAAACTGTCCGCCACCACCGACTTCGGCCGGCCCGCATGCCAGTGCTGTAACACCTCAACGACATCGATCACTTCGAACTGCCTCCTTGCCATCAGGGACCTCGCTCACTCGTGTGAGCAAGGGCGTCTACAGGTGCAAGGAGCCCAGCGGGTGGATCCCCCGTCCCGACAACGGACCAGGGAATTACGTCGGCGGCCAGCTAGGGAATTACGTCGGCGTCAAACCTCTCCAGCTAGGGAATTACTTGGGCGCTGACACGCGACAACATTGCGTTGATCCTGATCGGTATGCCCGGGATCGAGAAGCAGTTCAGCAGGTACCCGCAGTTCTACAGCCGAGTCGGCTTCGCACACCACTACCGGCCGCTCGGCGAAGACGAGCTCAAGTTCGTCCTCGACCGCCACTGGCGCAAACTCGGCCTCACCCTCGACCCCGAGGACTTCACTGACGCTCAAGCCGTCGCGGTCATCGCCGGTGTCACCCGTGGCAACTTCCGGCTCCTCGACCGGCTGTTCACCCAGATCGAACGGGTCATGAAAATCAACGAACTCCACGCCGTGACCAGCGACGTCGTCGAAGCCGCCAGCAGCACCCTCGTCATCGGCACCAGCTGACCGACGTACTACAGCCCATCAACCGCACCGATCGCCGAGTATGTAGCTCAACTCCGTGACGTCGGCAGCCTGGCCCTCAGCGTCGTTATGTGCCCGGGAGGCCGTCCGGATCGGGTATGTCCCGACGCTTTCTAAAAGACCTATCTTCCTCTGCGAATGAAGCGGACGGAAAAGTAGACAGCACTGCAGGCGATCACAATTATTGCGATGATCACTCCAATTGGCCCGCTGTTCTTATTGGTCGCAACTGCTACCACGGTAGGGCAGAACCCCAAACGATCCCCCTCAGCTCGTCGGCTCCAGTCCTATACCCACAGGCCCTTCCAAAGATGCGTGAATCCTGCTTCCGACCGAGACGGACAGATCACCAGATCTGGAACCTGTCCGTTGCCCGAGTTGCTCTCGTTGACCGCGTGCAGATCGACGGTTCTCTTGCGCGGCTGGAGACGCCAGTCGCAATGCTGCCCAGGTTAGCGTTCTCTCAGCTGGCCGGTGCATAAGGGAGACTGAGGTCGGCGTGATGCCCGTTCCATTGGAGACTGAACCGCCAGCAACCGCTGGCTGGCACGTCCACGATCGATGGGTAGATTTCGCCGGGAGAGGAGTTGGCGGGGAAAGTGTAGGTGACAGTTGGGGTGGTCGATCCGTCCACGGCGGCCACATGGAGTGTCTGTCCATTGCGAGGCTCTCGGACGACCCAAAGGATCTTGTTGGTGGGATTTGTCGGATGGCCAGCGCGGAGCGAACCAAAATGGAATGCGGCGGCGTTGTTTTGATCGGAGACAGCGATTGGGGCACCCAAGGAGCCGGCGCTCAAGGTCCACGCCGGCTGTGCTGTCGTTGATACCTTGGACGAGGCGCACTCCCTGGCTTTGGTCGTCGAGGGCTGCGCGGCCAGCGGGGAGCCACGCGGCGGTGACTGCGAGCACCCCGCGATAAGGGCCGCGGCCGCCAACAGGAGACGGAGTCGCACCATCCAATTGTCGCGCACGGCGGCGCGGCATAACGATCCATCTGCTCGGCGGCCACCCGGACCGAGGCCGCACGCCGACCGCGCCCCAGATCGACGGCTCTGCGTGCGCCTGTTGCGAGGCCGGACCGCCACATAGCGCCGCGATACCCCGCCAGATAGCGCCGCGAGTCACACCTGGCCACTGGCACCCGCCCTTGTCGCGCAACCGTTCGTTTACGAGACCCGGGTTCACCCGGCCTATTTGGCAAGTCTCGCTCGTGGTTGGTCACGGTTCGCAGCCACGGAGACCGACGCTGGCGCGTCGTCTGGCGCCGTTGGGAAGACTCGGAGCGGACAGGGACCATGATCAGACGATTCGCGATGCCTCTGATACGTTGAGGCGGATGAGCATGCCTGATGGATATCAGCCGCTCACCGATGAGTGGGTAGAGACCGGCGACATGAGAACGGTTTTGAACCGCATAAAGACGACGGCAGTCGCGAACGAGGCGCATCTCCTAGACGAGACCCAAACCTCGCTGGAGTTGAAGTTCGGCTCCCGTACGATGTTCCAGCTCCTTGGTGCCTTCTTGGAAAAGGGACGTCGGTACGCTCCGCTTCAAGCTCACGTGCACGTCACAGATTCCCGCAATGGCAAGTCAAAGGTTCAGTTAGTTGTGGAACCCCACCATGGTTGGCCGAGAGTCCGCACCACTATTGGGGAGACTGCGTTCCGTGAGCGCCGTGCCCAAGTGGTCGAATCGCTTCGTCAATTCGATGATCCATAGACATTCGGACAGCCCTGGTAGTCGTCATCGACATGTCGTCTCTCCGAGGCGAACGCCAGATTGTTCGATCTTGCTCGGCACGGCACGCCGAGCCGCGGTCCGGATTGGACCTCCGCCGAGGTGCACACGGACGGGTCGGGGTGCATCTCTTGCTGGTCAGGCGCCATATAGCGCCGCGATATCACGCCAAATACTGCCGCGAGTCACAATTCATTTCACCATCGCCGGGACCGATCGTCCACAAAGGGGGAGTTTCGGGACACCCAGTCAGAGAGCGGTACGCCGACCCCGAACATAAAGGCAACCAACCGGGGACCTGAGTAGACGGCCTGATCCGCAAGGACGCCCTGACGAGCATCGCCAGTCAGGCGCTTCGGCGGTCTTCGAGACGGGACCACACCACGCACGCGGCGACGCCCACGGACAGGCCGGTGGCAAGGCCGGCGAGCGCGGCCGGAGCGGGGCTTGCCTGACGGTGACCGTTACTCTCAACTATCACCTGGTGGCCGCTCAGGGTCTTGCAGGCCCGCTCCTCGCCGCCCTTGCCACCAAGCGGTGGGGAACTAATCGTGACGCTGCACGCGTAGCGCGGCGAGTTGTAGAAGAAGCCAACCGCGGCTGCGAGGATCACCATTGCAGCGATCGAGACGATGGCTTTCGTCGTGATACCCCGAAGGGTAGTGCGACACTGGAGGGTCATCACGGCGGTGAAGGTTCGGGTTGGGATGCCGACCCAGGTCCTTTGGTGGCGCTCCTCGGTTCGATGTCATCGCACACTGCCGGGCGCCCCCGGGCGTCCATCATCGCCGCCGATCCCCGCCACGGTCGTCGCGGGTTGCGGGCCCTTGAACGTCGCCGGCCGTCTCGCCTCTTTGCGGGCCGGGCTAGAAGTTCCAGCAGCGGTGAAATCCGATGGCCCCCCAAGCTATGAGCCCGACGACCGCGGCTGGTATTGCGACGGCCAAGGTCACTACGACGATCTGGCAGGTCTTACGACCGGCCACGGCGGCCGCCGCCGCGCCTATCATCAGGGCGCCGGCGACGACAGAAGCCACACCAAAATGGGTCCCGCCCGGTGACGTCTTGCAGCCCCCTTGTGCTGTTGCGGTCCATACCGGCAACCACATCAGCAGCGCCAGGCCAGCGACGGCCAGGGCAGCCGCTAGCGCGAGCGGACGGCGGTGAGGGAAGTCCGAGGCTGGTCGACCGGTCCGAGTGGTAATCATTGGCATGCGTCCGATGATCGCCCAGTATCTGTACCTGTTCCATCGGGGCTGGCCCTCATTTGCGCTCTGGGGTCCCCCCAATGTCGAGCCCGAGGACACAGAGACGATGAACCTCGCTGTCCGCGTCGGGGGAAGGCCGGGCCAGGTCTCGCTCGGACCGCAGTTCCGCTCAGCCGGAGTTGGCGTCGCCGGTGAGGCCTCGCACGACCGGATGGATGAGCAGGTAGCACAAACTGAAGTTCGATGGGATGCGAACCGAATGGGTCTCGTTGGGTGGGGTGACAAGCAGGGCGGCGTAGGCCGGGCATGGGCCCTGGGCGGGCACCGGCCCAATGTGGCCTTCGAATGGTGCCGAGGCCGTCTGTCCGGTATTCAACTGCACGGTCCGCTCAGTTGTCGCGGGAGCGCGTTGGGCTGAGACCACGACTTTGCCGTTGGCGTCGATTCCGTCGAGGCCCGGATAGCCGCGCAACAAGCAGGGCCTGCCGGTGTTCTGAAATAGAACGACGGAATTCTGGTGGCCCAACCTGGCGTCAATTCCCTTGGCCGTAATGGTGAGGTGGGCGGTGTCGCACGTTCCTGGGCTCGACGGGGCCGAGGAGGTCGTTGACGGGTTGGTGGTCGAGGTCGTGGCGCCCGAGGTTTGGGCAGGCGGGGCCGTGGTCGTCGACGATTCCGCGGCGGTCGAGGTGGCCGTGGAGGAAGGAACTCCCGTCCCTGCCCGAGGCCCTGAAGCGTGGCAGGCACCAAGTGACAGCGTGGCGGCAAGGGCGCCGATGGACGCCCGTGCCAGACGCGATCGAATGCGACGTTCCAGGTCCTTCATGGAGCCAACAGTGGCACAGGAGCGGAGCACCGAGATACGTCTCGAAGATCACACAGGGGGTCTGGCGGTGAACCGTTTGGTGCGAACGCAGGTACTCCGTGATGAGCGGCCCCTCCCAGAGGCGGCTCGGGGCGCCTACGTGTACGGGGGAGCCAGCCGGGGGCCTTTTGGACGGCACCGTTGCGTTGAGGCTGGCCGGGCGGTGGGCGACACTGTCGGCACGAAGCGTCGTCGTCTTCGCCCTCCCGTCGTGGTGCCGTCAGGGTTCGCCGGGTTCCGGTTCCCCGCCGAGGTCATCATGCTGGCGGTGCGCTGGTACCTCCACTACGGCCTTTCATACCGTGACCTGGAGGAGGTCCTGGCTGAGCGCGGAGTGGACGTCGACCACGTCAGCATTTTCCGCTGGGTGATCCGCTTCACGCCGCTGCTCATCGACGCCGCCCGGCCGTGCCGCCATGGTGTCGGGGACCGCTGGCACGTCGACGAAACCTACGTTCGGGTCGCCGGTGAATGGCCGTACGTGTACCGCGCCGTCGACCAGTACGGCCAGGTCATCGACGTGTACATCTCGGCCCGCCGCGACGCCCCGGCGGCCAAGAGGTTCTTCGCGAAGGCGATCAAGGCGAACGGTTGCGAGCCGGCCGAGGTCGTGACCGACAAGGCGAGCACCTATCCAGGTGTCCTCGACGAGATCCTGCCCGGGGCGTTCCACAACACGGTGAAGCATGCGAATAATAGAATCGAGAACGACCATGGGCGGCTGAAGGCCCGGCTGCGGCCCATGCGGGGACTGAAACAGGACCGCTCCGCCGGGATCGTCATCGCGGGCCACGCCCTGATCCAGAACCTACGACGAGGCCACTACGAACTCGGTGTCGAGACACCACCACAACGGAGGCTGTCGGCTGCCTTCGCTGAGCTCGCATTGACGATTTGATCGAACCAGAACGAGGAGGAGTCCAGGCCC
>JALYXV010000101.1 GCA_030947025.1 Actinomycetota bacterium
GCCCCGGCCGCCCCGGCCGCCCGGGGCCGAAACCGGCCGCCCGGCTGCCCGTGGCCGAAACCGGGCCCGGTGGCGGCCCCGGTAGCGTGGTTGCCATGTCCGACGTCTCGCAGCACCGGCCCGGCCCGACCACCCTCGGCGAGCTGCGGGAGTCCGGTTGGCAGTCGGTCCCCGTCAAAGAAGAGGTTCGGCGCAACGCCGCCGCCCGCATCGCTCGAGGGGAGCCGATCATCCCGGGCGTGGTCGGCTACGAGAACACCGTGCTGCCCCAGGTGGAGAACGCCCTCCTGGCCGGCCACGACATCATTTTCCTGGGCGAGCGGGGTCAGGCCAAGACCCGGATGATCCGGACGCTCACCACCTTGCTGGACGAATACCTGCCCATCGTGGCCGGGTCGGAGATCCTGGACGACCCGTATCACCCGGTGTCCCGCCATGCCCGCGACCTGGTGGCCGAGCGGGGCGACGATACGCCGATCGCATGGGTTCACCGGGACAGCCGCTTCGGCGAGAAACTGGCCACGCCAGACACCTCCATCGCCGACCTGATCGGCGAGGTCGACCCGATCAAGGTGGCCGAAGGGCGCTACCTGTCCGACGAGCTCACGCTGCACTACGGGCTGGTGCCCCGGACCAATCGGGGCATCTTCTCCATCAACGAGCTTCCTGACCTGGCCGAGCGCATCCAGGTGGGCCTGCTCAACGTGCTCGAGGAGCGGGATGTCCAGATCCGCGGCTACAAGATCCGCCTCCCCCTCGACGTGATGCTGGTTGCCTCGGCCAACCCCGAGGACTACACCAACCGGGGCCGGATCATCACCCCGTTGAAGGATCGCTTCGGTGCCCAGATCCGCACCCACTACCCGCTGGACGTGGCGACCGAACTGGCTGTGATCGAACAGGAGGCTCGGCCCCTCGAGGCGCTGGGACTTCGTGTCCAGGTGCCTGGGTTCATGACCGAGATCATCGGCACCATCTCCCACCTGGCCCGCCAGAGCGCCAACATCAACCAGCGCTCGGGGGTCTCGGTCCGGTTGAGCATCGCCAACCACGAGACGCTGACCGCAAATGCCGCCCGCCGGGCCCTGCGCCTGGGAGAGAAGGACGTCGTCCCCCGGGTGAGCGACCTGGAGGCGCTGGCGCCGTCGACGTCGGGCAAGGTCGAGATCGAGGCGTTGGAGGAGGGCCGGGACGGCCAGGTGGTCGACCGGCTGATCAAACAAGCCATCCTGACCGTGTTCAAGTCCCGATGCCCCATGGACCAGTTCCGCGATGTCGTCGTCGCTTTCGACGAGGGCACGGTGGTGCACACGGGCGACGACGTGGCGTCGCCCACCTATGTCGAGGTCCTGAGCCGCATGCCGGTGCTGCGGAGGTCGGTGATGGCGCTCGCCGGCAGCGAGACCCCGGCGGCGGTGGCGTCGGCCACCGAGTTCGTGCTCGAGGGGCTGCACCTGAGCAAGCGCCTCAACAAGGAAGCGGTGGCCGGTCGGGCCACCTACCGAGGCCGCCAGTAGGGGCCCACGCCCTACCATGGACGTGCGCCCTTCGTCGGCGCACTTCCTGAAAGGGCAACGAAAACAGATGGCGATGCAAACCATCGACCGCTCGCCTCGCATGGAGCGAGCCTTCGATCGCATGACCGACGCGTATCCGGTGCTGCCGTTGCAGCCGGGTGCCATGACCTTTACCGCCGCAGGCGTCTACGACAAACTCGGTCTCCTCGTCGTGCTGGCCATGGTGACCGGCGCGATCAGCTATTTCACCAATAGTTCCGGGCTCATGATTCTCGGCTTTGTGGCCGGCTTCGTACTCAGCCTGGTGGGCATTTTCCGGCCCGCCACCGCCAAAATCGTGGCTCCGCTGTACGCCTTAGCCGAAGGCTTGGCTCTGGGCGGCATCACCGCCTACTTCGCCACCGGCAACAGCGGGATCGTGCCGCTGGCGATCATTTTCACCAGTGGGATCTTCCTGGGCGCCCTGGTCATCTTCCGCAGCGGCCTGGTGAAGGTCACTCCCAAGTTCGTCAGCCTCACCATCATGGCCAGCGTCGGGTTCCTGCTGGTGTTGCTCGGTCTCATGTTCGGGCTTCCAGTTCCCGGACTGAGCGGCGCGAGCGGACTGGTCATCGTGGGCGTGATCGGGGTTGCCATAGGGATCCTGCACCTCTTCATCGACTTCAACTACGTCCAGATCGGTGAGCAACGACGGCTGCCGGTGGACGGTGAGTGGTACGGCGCCCTGATCCTGATGATTTCGCTTGTGTTCATTTACATCAACGTCCTGCGCATCCTGGGCCGCCGGCGCTAGTCCGCTTCGCTCCGGCGACCATGGACCGGCGCGTCTACCAACAAATGCTGGCGGTGGAGGACTACCACTGGTGGTTCCGCGGCCGGCGGGCGGTGATCGGGGCGGTCCTGGCCTCGGTCGCGGCCCGGAACGGGAACGAGAGCGTCGTGCTCGACGCCGGCTGTGGCAGCGGCGGCAACCTCGGCGTGTACACCGGCTTCGGTCCCGTCATGGGTGTCGACACCGAGCCCGGGGCGCTGGGTCAGTCGCGGCGGCGGGGGTACCGCGGCGTGGCCGTGGCCTCCCTGGCCGGGCTGCCCTTCCGCGACGGCGCCTTTGAACTGGTGGCCGCCACCGACGTGGTCGAACATGTCGAGGACGACCTGGGCGCCTTACAGGAGCTGTCACGGGTGACCCGGCCGGGTGGCCACATGCTGCTCACCGTGCCCGCTTACCGCTTGCTGTGGAGCGACAGCGACGTCCAACTGGGCCACCATCGCCGCTATACGAGGGCCCAGCTGGAGGGCCAGTGCCGATCGGCGGGCTGGACGGTGGCGCGGACGAGCTATTTCAACGCCACCCTGCTGCCCGCCATCGCGGCGGTGCGCTGGGTCCGCCAGCGCCGGGGCCAACCCATGGCCGCCACCGAGCTGGAGCAGACCGGGCCGGTCGCCAACCGATTGCTCCGCCTGCCTCTGGCGGCCGAGGCTCGCCTGGTCAAGGCGGGTGTGGCGCTGCCCGCAGGAGTATCAATCGTCTCCCTGTGCGTCAAGCCCGCGTAGGGCCGCCGGGCGCGGACGGGGCCAGGGGCACCGACGGGGCCGGGGCCCGCCGACGGGGCCGGAGCCGGAGCCGGGGCTGCGTGGCGTAGTCTCGAGGGACGATGACCCGCTTCGAGTACTCTCGGTGGGACGGCAGCCAGGTCGGGTTCGAGCTCGACGCCGATGACGTGTTGTCGGAGATCACCGACGACTTGCTGTACCACGGCGACCTCAACCAGGCGCTGCGCCGCATGCTGCAGCAGGGCTTTCGGGACCGCAACGGGGAGCGGGTGGCGGGAATACGGGAGTTGTTGGAGCGGCTGCGCCGCCGTCGCCGCGACGAGCTGGAGCGATACGACCTGGGTGGGGTGTACGACGACATCGCCGAGCGGCTGCGCGACGTCGTGGGCATGGAGCGAGCCGGGATCGAGCAGCTCCAGGACGAGGCCCGCCAGTCCGGTGACGCCCGCCGCCAGGAGATCACCGACGAGGTGGCGGCCGAACGGCGCCTCCAGCTCGACCTGCTCCCGCCGGACCTGGCCGGCCAGGTGCGGGCGTTGCAGGAATACGAGTGGACCTCGTCAGAGGCCCGGGAACGCTTCGACGACCTCCTGGACCAGCTCCGCCGCGAGCTCATGCAGAGCTACTTCAACCAGATGGCGGGAGCGATGTCCGACGCTTCGGCTGAGCACCTGCAGCGGATGAAGGACATGTTCAATGCCCTGAACGAACTGCTCGAGATGCGCCAGCGGGGCCAGGACACGACCGAGGCGTTCGGGCAGTTCATGGCGCAGTTCGGCGATTTCTTCCCCGAGTCACCCGCCACCCTGGACGAGCTGCTCGAGCAGCTGGCCCGGCAGATGGCCGCCATGCAGAACCTGCTCAACTCCATGACGCCCGAGCAACGAGCCCAGCTCCACGGCCTGGCCGAGGCGCTGCTGGCCGATATGGATCTGCGCTGGCAGGTCGACCGGCTCGGTGCCAACCTGCGCCAGGCGTTTCCTCAGGCCGGATGGGATCGGGGCGGCTACGGATTCAGCGGCCAGGATCCGCTCGGAATGGCCGACGCCGCGTCGGTGATGAACCGGCTCGGGGATATGGACCAGCTGGAGCAGCTGTTGACCAGCGCCACCAGCCCGGGCGCGCTGGCCGATGTCGACATCGGGCCGGCCCGCGACATCCTGGGCGAGGACGGGGCCCGGTCACTCGAACGCCTGGCCGAGCTGGCCCGGCTGCTGGAGGAGGCGGGCCTGATCGAGCAGCGCGAGGGTCGGCTCGAACTCACGGCGCGGGGTATGCGCCGGATCGGGCAGAACGCCCTCCGGGACCTGTTCTCCCGGCTGGCCAAGGACCGCACCGGTCGCCATCAGGTCGACCGGGCGGGGATCGGCCACGAGCGGGCCTACGAGACCAAGGGATACGAGTTCGGGGACCCGTTCAACCTCCACATCGAGCGAACGGTCCGCAACGCCGTCCGCCGGACCGGTCGGGGGACACCGGTGCGGCTGTCACCGGATGATTTCGAGGTGGAGCGGACCGAGACCCTGACGCGGACCTCAACGGTGCTGATGCTCGACCTGTCGCTCTCGATGCCGATGCGGGACAACTTCCTGGCCGCCAAAAAGGTGGCCATGGCGCTGCACACGCTCATTTCCATGCAGTACCCCCGGGATTACCTGGGGATCGTCGGGTTCAGCGAGGTGGCGCGGGAGTTGAAGGCGTCGCAGTTGCCCGAGGTTTCGTGGGATTTCGTGTATGGAACCAACATGCAGCACGGGTTCCTCTTGAGCCGCCAGATGCTGGCCCGGCAGAGCGGAACCAAGCAGATCATCATGATCACCGACGGTGAGCCGACCGCCCACCTGGTGGCGGGAGGGGAGGTGTTTTTCCACTATCCGCCCGTGCGCGAGACGGTGGAAGCCACGCTGACCGAGGTGTCGCGCTGCACCCGTGAGGGCATCAAGATCAACACCTTCATGCTCGATGCCACCGGCTACCTGAAAGATTTCATCGAGCGGCTGACCCGTTTGAACCGGGGGCGGGCGCTGTTCACGACCCCGGAGACACTCGGGGATTATGTGCTGATCGATTTCATCGAGCAAAAGCGGGCCCAGCGGGGCGCGGCTCGGGGCCGCTCGGCCTAACCCGTCGCCGCCGTCATCGCAGGAGACCGGTCATGGCGATGATCAGTGCCGAAATGACCGAAAGCCGACCATCACGACCAGTATCAGGCGCACCAGGGCTACCGACCCGGCTCCCTCGACCGGCTTGCGATTGGGGTCTCCGGTCCGAGGTCGAACGCGGCGGTGTCCAACACAGTGG
>JALYXV010000117.1 GCA_030947025.1 Actinomycetota bacterium
GCTCCCGGCTGCACCGCTCCCGGCCGCCCCGCTCCCGCCTGCCCGTCTGCCGGCCGCCCGGCTCCCGGCCGCCCGGCGGCGCCGCCAACTCCTCGACGTGGCGGTCGACGTGTTTGCCGAGCGGGGGTTCCACGGGACGTCGATGGACGAAGTGGCCGAGGCCGCAGGCGTCACCAAGCCCGTGCTGTACCAGCACTTCGATTCCAAACGGGATTTGTACCTCGCACTGCTCGACGACGTGGGCAGCCATCTGGTCTCGGCTGTGACCGCCGCGGTCAGCGGCGCGGCCGGCCCGCGCCAGCGGGTCGAGGCCGGTTTCGCCGCTTACTTCGAGTTCGTGACCCAGAAGACCAACGCCTTCCGGCTCCTCTTTGGAGGCGGGGCCCGTCGGGACGAGGAGTTCAACGACGCGGTCCGCCGGATCGAGGATGTCATGGCCGCGGCCGTCGCCACCCTCATCGAGACGGACATCTCCGGTGATCATCGCCAGCTGCTGGGCTACGGCATCGTCGGCTTAGCCGAGGTCACCAGCCGCCACTGGGCCAGTTCCCGTCACGCCGACGAACTCAACGGGGCCGAGCGGTCCGCCGAGGCCACCCGCCTGGCCCGGCGGATCAGTGAGCTGGCCTGGGCTGGCCTACGCGGAGTCCACCGCGACCCGCCCCCGGAGCCGCCCCCACCGGCTCAGGCGGACCCGCCCCGACGGCCCGTCCCGCCCCTGGACCAGCCCCCGCCGCTCGGCTCTGGCTGAGCGCCACCCGGGTCCGTAGCGGCCCACCGCCAGACCCGACGACGCCAGCAGGGCGAGCAGCCCGAGCAGGGCCAAGCCCGCCACCGACTCGGCCCGCGCCCTGGGGGCTGGAAGCCGCACCGTCAGAGACGGGAAAAACGCGGGCTGGGGCACCGGAAGGGCGACCTGCAGTGGCGGGACGGTCACCGCGGCCGGGTCGGGGATCCCCTTGATGGCGCGGATCAGCACCGGGACCGCCTTGATGGCGGCGGCCTGCCAGGCATCCAGGATGGGCTTCGAATCCACTCCCGCCCCGCCCAGGGGGTGTGTCTCAAAGTGGCAATGGGGCCCGGTGGAGTTGCCCGTACTGCCCACGAAACCCACGACCTGGCCTTGCTTCACGGCCGACCCGCTGTTCAAGCCCTTGACCGTCGCGCTCATGTGGGCCATCCGGTAGAAGGTCTTGTCCGAGCCGGTGACGACCGCCATCAGCCCGTAGCCCCCCGGGTCGCTGGTGTCATAGACCAGGGTCCCGTCGACCGGTGCGCGCAGCGGCGTGCCAAGGGCGGCGACGATGTCGATGCCCGGGTGCAGGGCGGGAACCGGGCCCGGGCGGGCCTCCAACCAGTCATCGGCGTAGTGCGCCGAGCCCGCCACGGGGAACTGGCCCATGCCCACGATCGCGGCCTGCTGGGCGGTGTACCCGAGTTGCTGCAACGGTGCCAGCGCAGCCAAAAGGGCGGATGTGTTGCTCGGCGGCGACCGCTTCACCGAGTTCGCGATGGCGAGCATGCCGGGCGGGAAGGGCGCGAAGGCCAGCGTGGTCGAAGACGTGGAGGTGGTGGCCGGCTTGGCAGTGGTGGTGGTCCCACCTTTGACCGTCGTCGTCGTGGCCTTGGGGGGCGACGCCAGCGTGGTCGACGGCTTGGTGGTCACCGGAGCCCCGAGCGCAGGCGACATCCAGCCCAGCGCGACCAAGGTCGTGGTCAGCGCCAAGGCCATGGTGCCCCGACGGGCTCTAACTGTCCCCCCTCTTGCACGGCTGCCGATGCGACATTGTGCCGACTTCCGACCGGCCGCGCCAGCGCTCGCCCTGCCGGCGCCCCGATTGGCCCCTCGCCCGGGCGTCCCGCGGGCGCGCCAGCCCCGGCTTGGATGGCGGTCGCTCGCGATACTGACAGCGATGTTGGCGGAGCGATTGTCGGCCCAGCTGCTGGTCGGAACACCGGCTCGTGATCCCGTCGCGGTCGCCCGGCGGCTGCTGGCCATCCAGGGCCAGGATCCTCGGGGTGCCCGTCTTGCCATTCGGGCCCGCACCTCGGGCTTGTCCGCCGTCGACGTGGACCGGGCCCTGACCGAGGACCGGTCACTGGTGATCACCTGGCTCAACCGCGGCACCCTTCACCTCATCAGCAGCGAGGATTACCACTGGCTGCATGCGTTGACGACACCGCCTTGTTGACCGCCAACAGCCGGCGGCTGGCCCAGGAGGGTGTGCTACCTGATGCGGCTGAGCGGGGGGTAGCGGTCATCGAACGGGCCTTGGCGAACGAGGGCCCACTCACCCGGGAGCAGCTGGGCCAGCGCATCGCCGAGGCGGGAGTACGCACCGAAGGCCAGGCACTGGTGCACATCCTCATGCTGGCCTGCCTGCGCGGCATCGCCGTGCGAGGACCGATGGTCGGGTCCAAGCACGCGTACGCCCTGGTCCGCCACTGGCTCCCAGCCGCGCCGCCTACTGATCGCGAGCGGGCCTTGGCCGAGTTGGCCCGTCGTTACCTGGTTGGTCACGGTCCGGCCAACGATCTCGACCTGGCCAACTGGGCCGGGTTACCTCTTCGCGACGCCCGGGCGGGACTGCGGGCGATCGCGTCCGAGGTCAGGGAGTTGGAGGATGGCCAGGTCGATCTCAATGGGCGCCCCCTGGTCACCGGGCTGCCGCCGCCCCGGCTCCTGGGCGCCTTTGACCCGCTCCTGCTGGGCTGGAAGTCGCGCCAGCCGGTCCTCGGCCCGCATGTATCGGTGGTCACGGTAAACGGGATCTTCCGCCCCTTCGCGCTGGTCGACGGGCGGGCTGCCGCCACCTGGACGCTGCGCCGCAAGCACGTCCAGCTCGAACCGTTCAACGGCCTGACAGCCGAGGTTGCCGCGGCGCTCGAAGCGGACGCGGAGGACGTGGTCCGGTTCCTCGGCCTTTAGCCCTCAGCCTTCGGCCCTCAGCCTTCGGCCCTCAGCCTTTAGCAGTCAGCCTTCGGCCCTCAGCCTTCGGCCTTCGGCCTTCGGCCTTCGGCCTTCGGTGGGCAGCTCGGAAGCTCGGAGACTGCGGGGCGTCGGGGAACTGGTGGCAGGTCAGCGTTCTGTGGGGACTTGTCCTGAATGGCGCCGATAAGTCTCCGAGGAACGCTGAAGCTGCCACCGTTCCGCCCCGCCTTTGCCGCCGCCCCCGCACGGGCGACCGCGACCGCCCCCGCAAACCCAAGGTGGTTCCTGGGTTTGGGGAACCGTGGCAGGGTTTGGGTGTGGGGGCCCTGCTGGTTGACGCGGAACGCTGGGGCGCCCCCCCGACGGGCGATCTGTGTCAAGTCGAGCAACGGCGTTGCGGATCTCGGCTGGTACGGGCAGTCGGTAGGTTCTAGCGATCGATCAGAACACCCGTCGTTTCGTCGTTCAAGGGCTGGCGCGAGTCGGACTGCGCGACCAAGCCCGCGCCGCCCGGGCGGTGGGGCGGCTCATGAGGAGCGGGCGGCTGGGCGAAGAACTGGCCTCCCGCCGGATCAACGAGCCCAGCCCGATACCCCCCGCTTGGCTCCTCTACCTCACGCAAGGGAACGTCTCCCGGCTGGCGTACCAGGAGGGAGGCCGGGCTTCGGCCGACTGTATTCGTGCGATCCTGGGGGAAGCGGGCGTTCCGCTGAACATCGAGACCCGCGTACTGGACTTCGGCTGCGGGTCCGGCCGGATCCTTCGCTGGTGGCAGGGCGCGGTGTCAGCGCAGGGCTGCGACTACAACCCCCAACTGGCGGGATGGTGCGCGGCCAACCTGCTCGGTATACCTGTCGCCCGCAACGGCGCAAGGCCGCCCACGCCGTACCAGCCTGACAGCTTCGACCTGTTGTATGCCCAGTCGGTGATGACGCATCTGCCACCGGAGCGCCAGGTGGCCTGGATCCAGGAATGGACCCGGATTGTTCG
This sequence comes from Actinomycetota bacterium, assembly GCA_030947025.1. GTDB lineage: Bacteria > Actinomycetota > Acidimicrobiia > Acidimicrobiales > Palsa-688 > JALYXV01. The sequence continues at coordinate 3,923 of JALYXV010000117.1, forward strand.
CCCTGGGGGCATGATCCTGGCCACCTTCCACGGCCCGAGCCACTATCCCCCGGCCGCCGGGTTGAGCAAGCTCGACAGGGTTGGGCATTTCATGCTGGCGCCCGACAGCATCGGCCATCTGTGCGCAGTGTGGAATACCAAGGACGACGTCGTTCAGCGGGTGGGCAGGGATCTCGAGCTGGTTCTCTACCGTCACAGGGGGATGCCGGCTTCCGATCAGGACATATTCCTCTTCCGGGTCCCCGACCGAGTGACCGCGTAGCTGTAGAAGCAGCCCAGTCACCGCCCACACCCCGCCCAAGTGCCTGATGAGGGACGTCTCGACCCCGATTCGTCAGTCCCGTCGAGTCTTCGGTTTTTCCCTCCCTATATTCGGGTATGCCGCCGTTGCGCAAGTGCGGGTACACAGCCGACGAGCGATAGGGATGTGGGGATGGCGGATCTAGTGATTACTAATCGCGCCCGGAAGGGCCTGGCGGCACCGACCGATGGCAGCCGAGCATCGACGAACGGCTCCGCAGGGCAGGCGCCGTCCAAGAAGGTGGCCCGTACCGCCAAGGCGGCCTTGGACGAGGGCCAGGAATTGGCCCAGCAAGCCGCTGACCGGGCGCAACGGGCTGGCGAGACTGCGACCGAGCGGGGCCAACAGGTCGCCAGCGCGGCCGCCGGGCAGGCCCACGAACTGGTCGGGACCGTCCGGGAGGAGGCGGCTCGGGTCACCGAGGAAGTGTCGGCCCAAGTCCATTCCCTGGCGGGTGAAACCAAGGAGCAGCTGGAGGTCCAAGCCCAGGAGGCAGCCCACCGGCTGGCCGACGGCTTTCGTCAAATGGGTAGCGAGGCACGGGCGCTGGCCGAAGGGCGGCCCGCGGAGGCTCCGAACCTCCGGGGCTACGTGTGGCAGGCGGCCGACCGGTTCTTCGTCACCGCCGATGGCCTCGACGGGGTGGCACGCAGCATCGACGAGCGGGGCATGGAAGGGCTGGTCGAAGACGTCCAGTCCTTCGCCCGGCGACGGCCTGCCGCCTTCTTGCTCGGGGCGGCGGCGGCCGGTTTCGTCATCGGTCGAGTCATTCGCGGCGGGTCCGGCCCGGCGTCGGCCCAAGTCTCGGGCACCCCGGAACCCATGCCTGGGGAGCTGAGCTCGGAGCGAGAGCTGGCCTTGGGCGCCGTAGGCGGTCGCCGGCCGATCACGGCTGGAGGTCGATGATGGCCGGGAACTACGGCGCGAACACCGGAACCGGATACCCCGGATTCAGCGGATCGGGCGGCTACCGCGGCTACGGCGGCTACACCGGGGCGCCCATCAGCAGTTCTACCAACGGTGAGGAGCCGTCAATCGGCGGCCTCTTTGCCGAGCTCGGCAAGAACCTGCAGGTCCTCCTCCAAAAGGAGGTCGAGCTGGCCAAGCTCGAGCTCCAGGATGAGGCGTCCAAGGCCGCCAAGGCGGGAACGTCCTTCGGGGCCATGGCTGCAGTCGGGTACCTGGCGCTGACCCTGCTCTCGTTCGCAGCCGCCTGGGGTCTGGCCGAGGTGATCCCCGTCGGCTTCGCGTTTCTCGCGGTCGGCGTCGTCTACTTGATCGTGGCGGCCGCGCTCTATGCGTCTGGTCGTCAGGCGTTGCGCCGGTTCCGCCCTGTTCCGCAACAGACCGTGCAGACCCTGAAACAGGACGTCCAAGTGGCCAAGGACTCTGTGACCAAGGGCGTACAAAGCCCGATACATGCCTCGTCATGGGGGAGGAGCTGACGTGGATACTCGTACCGATCAGGTTCGGCGCGACATCGAGCAGGTCAGGGGCGACCTGAGCCAGACGCTCGAGGCACTTGGAGACCGCGTCGCGCCCGGCAAGGTGGCGGCCCGGACCAAGGAGAAGGTGGCCGACAAGGTCGAGGACGTCCGCGAGCGGGTCAGCCCGGCACGGGCGGTGAAACGCCAAACCAGGAAGCTCGGCGATGGACTCCGTGACCTCATGGGTAGCGACGAGGACGATTTCGGGCCCAGCTCGCCCCGGCCAGGTAATGGGGCGGCCGCCGAGAAGGCCAACGCCGCTATTGGCGCCGGTCGTGCCGCGGCCAGTGCCGCCAAGGATTTGGCCCAAAGCGCCCCCCGGGCGGCACAGGAGCGAGCCCGGGGCAACCCTCTGGCGGTCGGGCTGCTGACCTTCGCGGGGGGCTTCCTCCTGGCGTCGCTGCTCCCACCGACCGAGCGGGAACAGCAGGTGTCCCAGCGGATCAAGGAGGGACTTGGGCCCGTCATCCACGAGGCGGTCGAACGAGGCCGCGATGTGGCCGGGGAGTTGGGCCAATCAGCTCAGATGAGCCTCGAAGAGGTCAGGCGGAGCGCCGCTGATGCTGCCGGTCGGGTCAAGGGCGAGGCGGTCGGTTCCGTCGATGAGCTCAAGGCCGAGGCCCAGGGCGCGGCCCAAGCTGTCAAGGGGGAGGCGCAGGCGGCCGCGGACGAGCTGAAGAACAAGGCCCGAGCGGCGACCTCAAACGTCGGCGCCGAAACCGGCGGTAGGGCAGCGGCCTCGACCGCGGGAGCGGGTCCCACTCGAGTCGGGTCGTCACGGCCGCGTCCGTTGCGAGCCCGGCCGTAGGGCCAGGCCACGTCGGGAGGCGGCCACCCGGGCGTCGGGCGCCCGCGGGGTCCGGTCGGTCGCCTCCGTCGCGACGACGACTTGCCTGTCCCACAACCGTAGGATGGGGATATTCCACGCATCCGCGACACCATCCCAGAGTTCGAGACCTACGCCGGCAAAGCAGTCGTCGAGAATCCGTTTCGTCGCGAGTTGCTGTGGCAGGACATGTACCGAGACGCCCACCGCGACGTCTTCGCCGGGCTGGAAAGGGTCGTTCCCGGGTTTGCCAGCGGCCTGCCTGCCATGGTGCGCGAGCTGGCCCGGGTCCTCGACCGGGTCCAGGACGCCGCCCCGGTGATGCGCAGCGTGATCGAAGAGGTCGATCCGAAGTTTCCCGAGCTGATGGGCGTGCCCACGGAACCCTCGCCCCTGCACGTGCTCATGGTCGGGGCCTTCACCACCAACTCGGCGGTGGGCCGCTTGGGCGACGAGGTTGCCGTGTTCCACTGCCTGGAGTGGTTTCAGTCGGCCGACGGGGCCCGGGCCTTGGTCGCCCACGAGGTCGCCCACGCCTGGCACCAGCTGGCCCTGCAGCGAACGGGCCAAGCCGTCCCGCCCGACGAGGACCTGGCCTGGATGATTTTCTCCGAGGGCCTCGCCACCCAGGCGTCACGGGTGGCGGCCCCCGGCCTTTCCGAGGTCGACTACTTCTGGTACGGCCACCCCGAGGTCGACGACTGGGTGAAGTGGTGCGAGGTGCACGGGTCGGAACTCGACGAGCACATGGGGGCGGCCCTCGCCAGCGCCGAGGCGGTCGAGACCTTCTTCGGTGCCGGCCTGGTCGACGGGAGGTGGCGGGTCGGGTACCACGTGGCCGACCGCCTGGTCGGCGGACTCGGCCGCCCGCTGCCCGAGCTAGTGGCGATGCCGGTGGATGAGGCCCGCCACGCCGTGCGTGACGCGCTGGCAGCCGGCTGAACGTCGAGCGCTCCGGGTCACCCCGGGATACTGGTGACCACGCTTGGCCGGCGCCGGGGCGGGGCAACAAGTTGGGCGGTCGCGGTGGTGATGGCTTCGGCCGCCGGAGCCTGGCTGGTCAACAGCAGCTGCTCGAGGTCGGTCTGATGGGCCTGGTAGCTGGGCCGTACCTGCGGTCCGGGCCGGTAGCGCCGGGCGTAGCTGGCATTGGTCAGGGTCACCGTCGCCCCGACCGTGGGTCGCAAACCGAGCGAGAGATGACGGCGCCAGCGCGGCCATCGCCGGCCCGAGGCGTAGAAGCGGCGGTAAGCACGCCACAGCCCCCGCTCCAGCTCGTCGGCGGTCATGCCGGCCGGCTCGAAGACAGCGTGGTAGAGGTCGTAGTCGCCCCAGTTGTAGGTGGTGATGCGCTCGTCGGCGGCCATGCGGGCAAACGTGTGGGTACCGGGGAGCGGCGTCAGGATGGAAAAGTGGGCCGTGTCCACTTCGATCCGGTCGATGAAGTCGACCGTCTCGTCGAACACGCCGGCCTCGTCATGGTCGAATCCGAAAATGAACGCGCCTTCGATCAAGATGCCGCGGTCGTGTAGGCGTTTGATCGACTCGCCATAGAGATGAGGGCGGTTCTTCTTGTTGCACTCACGCAGGGTGTCCCGGGAGACGCTCTCGAAGCCCGTGAACAGCACCGTGCAGCCGGCCCGGGCGATGAGTTCGACCAACTTGGGATCACCGGCTACGCCGATCGATGCCTGGGCCGACCACGAAAGGCCCAGCCCGGCGGACGCGATCGCCTCGGCCATTTCGCCGGTGAACTCCAGATCGGCGGCTAGGTCATCATCGAGGAAGGCCACGTGACAGAAGCGGCCAAATCGCTGGCGCCGGGCCAACACCCGCAGTTCCTCCACCACCTCGGCCGGGTCGCGGTGACGCGATCCGCGCCCGTTGATGCGAATCACCGAGCAGAAGTCACAGTTGAAGCGACAGCCCCGTGTCGTCTGCAGCGTGTTGCTGGGTAGGTAGCGCCAGTAAGGCATTCGATCGAGCAGGTCGATCCATTCGGGGACCCGGGGTACCCCGGCCATCTGCCCCCAGGTGCCCTGGTACACACCGCCGAGCGTGCCGGCGACGGCGTCGGCCAGGACCTGCCCGAGGACGGACTCAGCCTCGCCCACCACCACGGCGTCGGCGTGGCGGAGCGCCTCGCCCGGCAGCATCGAGGGGTGGACTCCTCCCAGGACCACGGGGACGCCCTGGCGCCGGTATCGGTCGGCCAGTTGGTAGGCCTGGGGGGCAAGCATGGTCCAGACGCTGATACCGACCAGGTCAGGTGTCTCGGCAGGGATCTTGTCGTAGTTGAGGTCCAGGCAGCGGACCCGCCAGCCCTCCCGCCGGGCCAGTGCCGCCAACACCAGCAACGGCATCGGGGGATATCGGTGTCCGAACGCGCGGTGCAATCCGAGCCCCAGCCAGGGGGGCATGATCAGGTGGACGAGCGGCGAAGATCCGGACCGACCATAGGCGGGTGCTGCCGCTCGGACCACCATTGTTCCGATCCTCCTCCGGATCTTTGAGATCCTCATGAACACTAGGGGCCGAGAGCGATGACGTCACGGCCAGCGTTGACGTGGTCCCGCACGACGCCGCTGGATCACATCAACAACCGACATTGTCCGATCGGAGACACCTGAGACGGCAGCGATCGGGTTGTGGTCGCGGAAGCGAATGGCTGGTGGATCGCGATCGTCGATCCGGCAAGATCCCACGGGAAGGAATCGACCGACATGAAGAAGTCACGACTCGCTGCGTTGGCAACGTCTGTTCTGATCAGCCTGGCTGTGCTTGCACCCTCGGCTGCGTGGGCTGAGATGATCGTCAAGCCGGGGCACTGAGACGGCCGGCATACCCCGGGCGAGCCCGCGCGGCGGCTGATCATGCCTGTCTTCGGGCGACGTGATCACCGCCGCCGGCTTGTTCTCAAGCGGTACCGGCCGCCAACGGACCTCGGCCGAATTGCCCCGACCGGTGGCTGGACACCAATTCGCCGTCGCGGCAATGGCATATCGTTGTGGCAATGCTTCGTCATCTCGCCCGCAACCTGTTGGCGATGCTGGCGCTCGCCGTGGTCCTAGTGACGATCTTCGAGGGAAGCGGGCATCAGATCCCAGTCCTTCCCGCTGACGCGTCACCCGGTCCGGTCCTCATCGGTGCCGCCTTGCTCGGGGCGGCTATGACCTTCGTGGAAATGCGCCTCCGTCGGCTCCTGGACTAGATCGGTACCTGGTGGCGG
>JALYXV010000119.1 GCA_030947025.1 Actinomycetota bacterium
CCGCCACCAAGCCGGCGCGACGGGCCGCCACCAAGCCGGCGCGACGCGCCGCCACCAACGCCACGTCCAAGGTTCGCCAGTTCACTGCCGAGGAGGTCAAGGCAACCCGGGACGCGGCTGAGGCGGCCCTGGACAAGGTCCGCAAGTTGACGGCCGAGGAGCGCAAGGCAGCCCTGGACATGGTTGACGTGGCCCTGGCCAAGGGGCGCCGGATGTCCCGTAGGGAGCGCCAGGCGGCCCGGCGGGCGGTTGAGGCGGCCAAGGCCAAGGCGGTCAAGTTGTCCCGTAGGGAGCGCCAGGCGGCGGAACGGGGCCTAAATGCAGCCGTGGAACGGGCCGAGGGGGCGGCCCGCCGGGCTCGGCGGCGAGCGGGACAGGCCGTGGTGGCCACCGGGGTGGCAGTGGAAGAGGCGGCGCAAGATGTTGCCGCTCGCCTCGAACGCGTCGCTTCCTGACGGGTCCGCGGTGTCGACCATGGACCTCGGCGACGCCCTGGCTTGGCTCGACTCGCATCAGAACCTCGAGCGGATGCTGGCCGACACCAACCGGCCCCACCCCGATCTGGCCCAAATGCGCCGCCTCATGTCGATCCTCGGAGACCCCCAGGACGCTTATCCGGTAATCCACCTCACCGGCACCAATGGCAAGACGTCCACGGCCCGAGCGGTCACGACCCTGCTCATGGCCAAGGGGCTTTCGGTCGGCACCTTCACCAGCCCTCACCTGGAGGCGGTCAACGAACGGCTCATGGCCAACAGCGAGCCGGTGTCCGACGCCGACCTGGCCGCCCTGCTCTCCGACTTGGCCCTGCTCGAGCAGATGCTCGGCCCGGAACCGGGGGGAGAGCGAGCCCGGCCGACCTGGTTCGAGCTCCTGGCCGCGGCCGCCTTCCGCTGGTTCGCGGAGCGCCCCGTCGACGTGGGCGTGGTCGAAGTCGGCCTGGGCGGGCGGTGGGACGCCACCAATGTGGCCACCGCCGACGTGGCGGTGGTGACCAACGTGGGCCTGGACCATCTCGAGTTCCTCGGTCCCACCCTCGCCGACGTGGCCCGGGAGAAGGCCGGTATCATCAAGCCGGGCAGCACTCTGGTGCTGTCCGAGACGCGGACAGACCTGGTTCCCATCTTCGAGGCAGAGGCGGACGGGCGGGTCCTCGTTCGGGACCGGGACTTCGAGATCATGAGCAACGAGCTGGCCGTGGGCGGCCGGCTCATAAGCCTGCGCACCCCGGCGGCCGAGTACTGGGATGTCTTTCTGGCCCTCCACGGCCGCCACCAGGCGTACAACTTCCTCGACGCCGCGGTGGCGGCCGAGGAGTTCTTCGGGGCCCCTATCGAAGCGGACCTCCTGGCCGAAGCAGCGGCCACCGTCAGGTCACCGGGTCGGCTCGAGGTGGTGGCGCGGCACCCTCTGATCGTCCTGGACGGAGCCAAGAATGTCCCCGGCGCCCAAGCCATGGCCGCCGCCATCGACGAGGAGTTCGGCCAGGTCCGCTCACGGGTCATGGTGGTCGGGATGCTGCGAGGCAAGGACCCATCCGAGATGCTCGAGGCCCTGGCCGCCCCCAAGGCGAGACACGTCGTCACCTGCCCGCCACCCAGCCCCCGGGCCCAGCCCGCCGACGTGGTGGCCAAGGCCGCCCTGCTCATGGGGGTCGAGGCCGAGCCCGCGCCCTCGGTCGCCGAGGCACTGGACCGGGCTCGGGAACTGGCCGGCGAGGACGACCTCATCCTGGTTACCGGGTCCCTGTACGTCGTGGGCGCGGCCCGAGCCGCCATCACTCACGGCCGGGCGAATCGCTAACCGCAGCAAGCGGGTACCCTTTTCCCCTGATCACTATGAATAGAACCCTGGTTATCTGCAAACCCGATGCGGTCGAACGAGGCCTGTGCGGCGAAATCATCGGCCGGCTCGAGCGCAAGGGCCTGCGGCTGGTGGCGGCCGAGCTGCGCCACGTCGACGCCGAGTGGGCCAAGCGCCATTACGAGGAGCACTTGGGGAAGCCGTTCTTCGAGTCGTTGGTGACCTTCATCACCCGCTCGCCCCTGCTGGCCATGGTCGTGGATGGTCCGGACGACACGTGGAAGGTGGTTCGGCTCATCGCGGGTGCGACCAATCCCGCCCAGGCGACGCCCGGCACCATTCGCGGCGACCTCGCCATCGAGTCACGTGAGAACCTCATTCACGCCTCCGACGGGGCAGAATCGGCCGAACGGGAGATCGCCTTGTGGTTCCCGGCGCTGGCCGCTGGGCTCGAGAGCGGCGAATAATAGCGGAGCGACCTGCGAATAGGGTGGATCCCGGCTTGTTACCTGCGCTGATCCCACCTAGCCTTGCCGCTCAACCTCCGATCCTGGGAGGAGGCCCCAATCGTGTCTGACAGCGGTTTCTCATCACTCTTTGGCCGCGACATGGCGGTCGATTTGGGTACGGCGAACACTCTTGTCTACGTGCGAGGCCGCGGGATCGTGCTCAACGAGCCTTCGGTGGTGGCGGTCAACATCAAAGACGACCGCCCTCTCGCGGTCGGGACCGAGGCCAAGCGGATGATCGGCCGCACGCCGGCCCACATCGTGGCCATCCGCCCGCTGCGCGACGGTGTCATCGCCAACTTCGACATCTGCGAGAAGATGCTGGCGTACTTCATCCGGCGGGTCCATGGCCCTCGCAAGTTCGCCAAGCCCCGCATGGTGATCTGTGTGCCCTCGGGTATCACCGGTGTGGAGCAGCGGGCGGTGATGGAGGCGGCCGAGTCGGCCGGAGCCCGCAAGCCCGCATACATCATCGAGGAGCCCATGGCCGCGGCCATCGGCGCGGGCCTGCCCGTGCACGAGCCGACCGGCAACATGGTCGTCGACATCGGCGGTGGCACCACCGAGGTGGCCGTTATCTCCCTCGGCGGCATTGTCACCAGCCAGTCGGTCCGGATCGGCGGCGACGAGCTGGACGAAGGCATCATCGCCTTCATCAAGAAGGAGTACAGCCTGGCCCTCGGTGAGCGCACGGCCGAGGAGATCAAGATCGCCCTCGGTTCGGCCTGTCCCTTGGAGGAGGAGCTGCACGCCGAGATCCGGGGCCGCGACCTGATCACCGGCCTCCCCAAGACCATCGTGACCACGACCGAGGAGATCCGCGAAGCCATCGAGGAGCCGGTGGCGGCCATTGTGGACGCGGTGAAGATCACGCTCGACAAGACTCCGCCCGAACTGGCCGCCGACATCATGGAGCAGGGCATCGTCCTGACCGGTGGAGGCGCCCTGCTGCACGGCCTCGATGCCCGATTGTCGGCCGAGACGGGGATGCCGATCATCATCGCCAACAACCCGTTGCTGTCGGTCGTGGTTGGCAGTGGCCAGTGCCTGGAGGAGTTCGAGGCCTTGAAGCAGGTCCTCATCTCCTCCCAGGGCCACTGATTCCGTCACTCCGCTGATTCTCGGTGGCTGTCTATCGCCGGAGCGCCCGACCGCGATTCATACTCCTCCTCCTGGTCCTCACGGCGATCACGCTGGTGACCATTGACAGCCGGGCCAACGGCGGTGGCCTGACGGGGGGCATCCGGGGCCGGGCCCACGACGCCCTGGCTCCCGTCCAGTCGGCCACCCACTCCGTGCTGCGCCCCATCGGCGACTTCTTCACCGGCGCCTTCCACTACGGATCGCTCAAGCGGGAAAACTCCCAGCTCCGTGATCAGCTGGCCCAGGCGCGGGGTCAGGCGTTGGGCGCGTCGGACGCCCAGCGGGAACTCCAGATCCTGTCGGAACAGGCGCACCTCGACTGGGTGGGAAAGATCCCCACCGTTACCGCTCAGGTGGTTGACACCACGTCGTCCAACTTCGAATTGTCGATCCAGATCAACCGGGGGACCGACAGTGGCATCGCGGTGAACATGCCGGTCGTCACGGGGGGCGGGCTGGTGGGCCGGGTGGCGCAGGTGTCCTCGAAACGATCCACCGTGTTGTTGTTGACCGATCCCACCTTCAGCGTGGGGGTGCGGCTGACCACCAACGGGGCGGTGTTCGTGGCCGACGGCGGCGGGAGGGGAAACCAGTTGAACGTGGAGCTGTCCGATGCCACCACCCCGATCAACGTGGGCGACAAGCTGGTGACCAGTGGGCTCAATCTGGCGCAGTACCCCAAGGACATCCCCGTCGCGACTGTGAAGACGGTCAAATCCGCTCCCGGCCAACTGCAGCAAGCGGTGACCTTGACCCCGACGGCCGACCTCTCCCGGCTGGAGTACGTCCGGGTGCTGCAGTGGTCGCCGCAGTCTTGACCCGGTTCGGGGGGGGACCCCTCGGAGCCCGCCGGTGAGTCCGGCCGCGTCCGCTCGGTTCCGCCTGGCGGGGCTGCTGGTGCTGGCGCTGGTCCTCCAGACGACCGTGGTCCCCGATCTGCGAATCCTGGGCGTGTGCGCCGACCTGCTGCTGCTGTGCACGGTATGTGCGGCGCTGGTGGGCGGGCCCGAGTTGGGCGGGCTGGTGGGTTTCGCGGCCGGGTTGCTGGCCGACCTGTTCCTTGCCACCACGCCGCTCGGGCTGTCGGCGCTCACCTTCAGCGTGGTAGGCTACGCGGTCGGGTCGATCCGGCGGACGATGCTCCAGGAGGGGTGGCTGCTGGCCCCGGCCACGGCGTTTGTGGCCAGCGCGGCCGGCGTGGTCATCTTCGTCCTGGCAGGAGTCATGGACGGGCAGTCCCAGCTGACCCGGATGGGCCCGGCCGGCATCGTGAAGATCGCCCTGTTGGTCGGGGTGATGAATGCCATCGTGGCGGCCCCGATCTGCCGCCTGGTCGGGTGGGCCGCGTCGGGTACCCCCCGGGCTGGGGGCACCGGTCGCGCCGTGTCGGCGACCGCGGCCCGCCGGTCATCGCGGCTGTCGGTGGCCGGTCACACCGGTGGCGCAGGGTCCGGTCGATTCGGCGGGTCGTCGTGAGTGGGTCGTCGTGAGTGGGTCGTCGTGAGCAGCCAGTCGGAAGCGCCCTCGGCCCAGGTGCGCCTCACCGTGCTGGCGGTGGTGGTCGTGTGCCTGTTCGCCGCCCTCTTCGCCCGGCTGTGGTTCCTCCAGGTCATCAACGAGCCCAAGGCTCAGGCCGCGGCCCAGGACAACTCGGTTCGCCTCATCTACACCCCGGCGCCCCGTGGGCGCATTCTCGACCGCAACGGCAAGGTGCTGGTCGACAACACGGTCTCGGAGGTCGTCACCATCAGCCGGGTCACGGCCAAAGCCGAACCGGACGTGATCAGCCGGTTGGCGCTGCTGCTGGACGTCTCCAACGACGACCTGCTGCAGAAGGTCAAAGACCCCCGGTACAGCCCCTATGTCCCGGTCCCGTTGGCCTTGAACGTCAAGGCGCCCGTCGTCGTCTACTTGCGGGAACACCAGGCGGAATTCCCCGGGGTGGCCGTCCAGGCGGTGGCCGTGCGGTCCTATCCCTTCGGCACGGTGGCGGCCAACATCCTGGGCTACGTGAGCCAGATCAGCGGCCAGGAGCTCACGCCCAACCGGAAGCGGGCCGGCTACCAGGCCGACGACCAGATCGGCAAGGCCGGGGCCGAGTCCGCCTACGAGGACGCGTTGCGAGGCCGGCCCGGTCTGACCAAGCTGCAGGTCGACTCCAAGGGCCGGGTCCTTGACCGGTTGGCGTCCCAGCCTCCGGCGCAGGGTCATGACGTGTGGCTCTCCATTGACGTCAACGTGCAGAAGCTGGCCGAGGAATCACTGGCCCAGGGCCTGGCCGCGGCCCGGCTGACCAGCGACAGAGGAGCCGGGGGACCGGGGAAGCCGTTCGCCGCGCCGGCCGGGGCGGCCGTCGTTCTCAACCCCCAGGACGGCTCGGTGCTGGCCCTGGCCACCAACCCGACCTACAACCCTCAGGACTTCATCGGTGGGATCAGCCAGGCCAAGTTCACCCAGTACCTCCACGATCCCGGCCGCCCCTTGAACGACCGCACCATCCAGGGCCTCTATGCCCCCGGGTCGACCTTCAAGTTGGTCACCGCCGTGGCCGGACTGCAGTCCGGCATCGTCAACCCCACCCGGTACTTCAACGACCGGGGGTTCCTGCAGGTCGGCAAGTTGGCCTGCAACGTGCGGTTCCAGGTCGCCGGGTGCTTCAACAACGACAACCATCAGGTCTATGGCCAGGTCAATCTGACCCGTGCTATCACCGTCTCCAGCGACGCCTTCTTCTACCAGATCGGGGCTACCTTCTGGAACGACCGGGCTCGCTACGGTGTCGACGGGCTCCAGAACGTGGCCCGCCAACTGGGCTTCGGGAGCTCCTCGGGGATCCCGCTGCCCAACGAGGCTGCGGGCCGCGTCCCTGATCAGGCGAGCCGGGCCAAGGAACACGCCCAGTACCCGAACATCTTCAAAGAAGGAAACTGGTTCACGGGTGACAACGTCAACACCTCGATCGGCCAAGGTGAGGTTGCGGTGACACCGCTCCAGCTGGCCAACGCCTACGCCACCTTCGCCAACGGCGGGACGCTGTGGGCGCCGCGGATCGCGGTCAAGGTCACCGATCAGCAAGGCAAGGTCTTGCAGCAGCTGTCGTCGGTGGAACGGGGTCACCTCGACATGCAGCCACCGTGGCGCGACGCCATGCTAGCCGGCTTCCAGGGCGTCACCTCCAGCGGGGACGGCACCGCCCACGTCGCCTTCGCCGGTTTCCCGCTCAGCCAGTACCCGGTGGCGGGCAAGACCGGCACGGCCCAGGTGCAGGGGAAGGACCCCACATCGATCTTCGCGTCCTTTGCACCCGCCAACAACCCGCAGTACGTGGTGGACGCGGTGATGGAGGAGTCGGGTTACGGTGCTGACGCGGCCGCGCCGGTAGTCCGCCGCATCTACGACGGCCTGTTCAACCTCACCCCTGGGCAGGTCGTCATCGGCCTGGGAGGAAAGGACTGACCGTGGCCTCCATCTCGATTCCGCGCCGGGCGCCCGGCATTTCCGGGTCGGCCCGGAGAACCCCGGCCGCGGCCTGGCGTCACGTCGACATCGGCCTGGCCCTGGCGACTGTCGGCGTGGCCTGCTTCGGACTGCTCATGATCTACAGCGCCACGCGGGACAAGCTGCTGGCCCAAGGCCTGGATCCGGGCTACTACGTCAAGCGCCAAGCCGCCTTTGTCCTGGTCGGCATTGTGGGCATGGCGGTGGTGGCCTCGATCGATTACCGCCGGCTGCGCGACTTCGCGCCTGTCTTCTACGTCGGCAGCGTCTTCGCCCTGCTCCTGATCATGACCCCGCTGGGCAAGCGCAGCAAAGGCGCTCAGGCGTGGTTCCAGATCGGGGCCTACCAGATGGAGCCGTCCGAGTTCGCCAAGATCGCGCTCGTTGTCGCCCTGGCGGCCATCTGCGCCAACTACAAGGGACGACTGGGCGGGCGCGAGCTGGTGGTCATCCTCGGGCTGGCGGCCGTGCCCTTCGCCCTGATCTATCGCCAGCCCGACCTGGGGACGGCCCTCGTGCTGGCGTCCATTCTGATCGGTGTGCTGCTGGTCGGCGGCCTCCAGACCCGGCACATGGCGCTGCTGGCGGTGATCGGAGTTATCGGGGTGATCGCGGTGCTGCACTTCGGCGCCCTGAAGCAGTACCAACGGGACCGGCTGACCGCGTTCCTGGATTCCAGCAGCAACGTCCGGGCCACGTACAACCTCAATCAGTCGAAGATCGCGGTCAGCTCGGGCGGGGTCCTGGGCAAGGGACTGTTCAAGGGGACCCAGACCAATCTCTCCTACGTCCCCGAGCAGCAGACCGACTTCATCTTCACCGCGGTGGGCGAGCAGCTGGGTCTGGTGGGATCGGCGCTACTGCTCAGCCTGTTCGTGCTCATCGTGTGGCGGACCTGGCGAGCGGCGACCACCGCCCGCGACCCCACCGGGACCCTGATCTGCGTGGGCGTGCTGACCATGTTGGTGTTCCAGATCTTCGAGAACGTCGGCATGACCATGGGCATCATGCCCATCGCCGGGATCCCGTTGCCGTTCATGAGCTACGGGGGCTCGGCCGTCGTGTGCGCGTTCGCCGCCGTCGGGTTGGTTCTTAACGTCCAGATGCGCCGCTACAGCTGAGCGACCGACCGCGGCCGGGTCCCGCCCGGCCGTTGTGTGCAAATCGCGTACCGCATACGTACCCAATTTGCACAAAACGGTCCCGTCGGCCCGCGGGGTCGGCCCCGGCCCATGGCAGGCGCCCGGTCGGGCGCAAAAGGCCGGCGAGGGGTGGCCCGCTACACTGGAGGGGGAGATGACTAGTCTCTGGCCGCGAATCGAGCCCCTGCTTGCTCGGGTACAGAAGCCGGCTCGCTATATCGGCTGCGAAGACGGGATGGTGGTGCCGGACCATGGTCCGCGCCCGGACCGCGTCGAATGGCTGCTCATCTACCCCGACAGCTACGAAATCGGCCTCCCCAACCAGGGCCTCCAGATCCTCTACGAACTACTCAACGAGCATCCCGGCAGCGCGGCCGAACGGTCCTATGCCCCCTGGGTCGACATGGAAGCGGCCATGCGCCAGCGGGGCGTGCCGTTGTTCTCCGTGGACGGGCACCGGCCGGCGGGCGAGTTCGACCTGCTGGCGTTCAACCTCTCGGCTGAGCTGGTCTACACCAACGTCCTCAACTGCATCGACCTGGCCGGGATCCCCGTCCGGGCCGAACAGCGAGCCGAGACCCACCCGCTGGTCGCAGCGGGCGGTCACTGCACCTTCAATCCTGAGCCCCTGGCCGACTTCGTCGACCTGTTCGTGATCGGCGACGGCGAGGAGGTGGTGACCGAGGTCAGCGAGCTGGTGGGGGAGTGGAAGCGCTCCCACCGGCCGCCCGGATCCCGCCATCGGCTGCTGCGCCGCCTGGCCGCCGTCCCCGGCGTCTACGTCCCGTCGATGTACCGGGTTGCCTACGACGGGCCCCGGCTGGTTGAGGTCAGCCCCCGATATCCCGACGTCCCGGCCCAGGTCCAGAAGCGCACCATCGCCGACCTGGCGGCCTGGCCCTACCCGAAGCACCAACTGGTCCCTCTTACCGAGGTGGTCCACGACCGGCTCAACGTGGAGATCTTCCGCGGCTGCACCCGGGGCTGCCGATTCTGCCAGGCGGGGATGATCACCCGGCCGGTGCGGGAGCGCCCGGCCGCCCAGGTCAGCCGCATGGTTCGCGACGGCTTGCGCCGCACCGGCTACGACGAGGTGAGCCTGACGTCGCTCTCCAGCGCCGACTACTCGGGTATCCAGGACGCGGTCAGCGGCATCATCGGCGACCCCATGTGCACCGGCCTGTCCGTGCCGAGAAGTCCCGCCCCTCCCG
Organism: Actinomycetota bacterium; assembly: GCA_030947025.1. Taxonomy (GTDB): domain Bacteria; phylum Actinomycetota; class Acidimicrobiia; order Acidimicrobiales; family Palsa-688; genus JALYXV01. The sequence continues at coordinate 9,307 of JALYXV010000119.1, forward strand.
TCTCGGTGAGCCTGCCCAGCCTCCGGGTGGACGCCTTCACGGTCGGCATCGCCAACGAGCTCCAGAAGGCCCGCCGGACCGGTCTGACCTTCGCCCCCGAGGCGGGAACGTGGCGGATGCGCCAGGTCATCAACAAGCTCATCACCGAGGAAGACCTCTATGGCGCGGTCGACTCAGCCTTTTCCCAAGGGTGGCGCCGGGTCAAGCTGTACTTCCTGACCGGGCTGCCCACCGAGACCGATGCCGACACGCTCGGGATCGCCGAGCTGGCCCGCAACTGCGAGGCGGTGGGACGCCGGCACACCAAGGGCGTGTCGGTGACGGCATCGGTGGGCGGGTTCGTACCGAAGCCCCAGACGCCGTTCCAGTGGTTCGGTCAGGTCGGCGTGGCTGAACTCCAGCGCCGCATCAACCTGCTCCGAGATGCCACCAAGGGGGGAAAAGGGGTCCAGTTGAAGTGGCACGATCCGCGTGCCACCTTGGCCGAGGGTATTGCCAGCCGGGGCGATCGGCGGGTGGGCGCGGTAATCGAAGACGTGTGGCGCGCCGGTGGGACATTCCAAGAGTGGTCGGAGCACTTCGATCTGTCTCTGTGGCAGGCAGCCATGGACCGCAACGGGCTGTCCACCGACTGGTACGTCGAACGTCATCGTGACGACCTGGAGGTCCTCCCGTGGGATCACATCTCGGCCGGCCTGCACCGGGATTTCCTGTGGCAGGACTGGCGGGACGCGCTGGCCGAGCACGGCCTGCCCGATTGCCGGTGGACTCCCTGCTATGACTGCGGGGCGTGCACCGGTTACGGGATCGAACACGTCGTGGCCTCGCCTGTGCCCCCGGCGGGCGGCAGCCAGGGCACCGGCCAGGACCTGGCGGTGGGCGGTTACGTCCCGGTGGCCCTGCTTCCCGCCCGGATTGAGTCGACCCGTTGACCCGGCTCCGGATCCGATTCGCCAAGCTGGGGAAAATCCGCTGGACCAGTCATCGGGACACCGCTCGCATGTGGGAGCGGGCATTCCGCCGGGTCAACCTTCCGGTCGCCTACTCGAACGGATTCTCGCCCCGGCCCCGGGTCAGCTTCGGACTGGCCCTTTCCACCGGCTACGAATCGGTAGCCGAATACCTCGATGTCGAGTTGAGCGACAGTCCCCCCGGGTGCGAAGCGTCTCGACCTGACCTTGATGGCTTGACCGCCGGCCTGTCCGCCGCGCTGCCCGAGGGCGTCGACGTCCTCGCCATCGCGGCGTCCAACGACCGGTCGCTTTCCCTGCAGGAAGAGGTCACGGCTTGCACCTGGCGGCTGGCCGTGGCCCACATCCAACCTCCGGACCCCTCGGCGGGCGCGGCTGGGGCCGCGGTCGGCGGGCGGCTCAGCCGACTGCTCGCGGCCGACTCGATGATGATCACCCGGTCCCGAAAGGGCCGGGTGGCCACCGAGGACATTCGGCCCGCCATTTTGGCCGTGCGTCTGCTGGACGAGCGCGAAGGCCTGGCCGAGCTGGAGTGCGAACTGGCGACCCAGCCCCGCAGCCTCCGGCCCACCGAGCTGGTGGCGGCGCTGGGAGCTGACCTCGAGGAACGCGATGTGCGCAGGCTTCACCAATGGATCGAGCGCGACGGCGCGCGGTGCGAGCCCCTTGTGGCTGCCATCGCCGCGACGGACGCGCCGCACGCCCACGGGCGTGCGTCATGAGAAGGGAACACGATGTCCGACGCACTACCCGACCGCCCGGCGAGAGCAGATGCCCTTCCGCTGGCCCCGCCCCGCCCCGCCCCGGACAGCCCACCGGCCGCGGACACCACCGCCCCCTCGGGTGAAACGGGGACTTCCCCGACCGACCTAACCGCCCCGGCCCGTCGTCGCCGTCGCGGGTCGCGAGGCGGCCGCAACCGCAACCGGGCCAGTGGTGCGGGCGGCACTGGGGCCACGGC
>JALYXV010000342.1 GCA_030947025.1 Actinomycetota bacterium
CCCACCGGCACCGCTACCAGCCGATATCACCGGCCTACACCGACTTCAATACCCGGAACGACCCCAAACCGCTATTCCGTGAAAGACCGAGGCTAGTAGCGCGGCCCCGACCACTAAGTAAGAGGGCTCTTTGTCTTCCCGTGGAAGTTGGGCGGCCTAGACGGATTGTCGAGGACGAGTGCCACGTTTCAACGTGTTGCAGCCTACTTCCCGGGACAATTGGCGGGTAGGTTCACATGTCGGCTGACGTCGTTGGGTCGTTGGGTCGTCTGGATGCGAACTTCATCCAAATTGGAGGCAGCCTCGTCGCCACTGCCACGAATCGGATGAACAATTGTGTTTGTCGCGGTGCTAAACCGGAGGTCCACCTCTGCACCCACGCACGGCTTCTGGCCGAAACGACGCCACGGAGCCGGGTGGCGCGCTATGTACCCATGGCGAGTTGTTGCGAGGGAGCGACGACCGAGATCAGGCCGCCCCAATTGCATTGGCACCTCGAGTCCATCACGACACAGGGAATCCCGGCGATCCGGACCGAGACAGCCCCAGGTGCCCACGGCGTGCCGGTCGCGGGAACGCAAGGTTGAGGGGTGAGAACACCCTGTGCCGCTGTCGTGGCCGCCGCCACCTGCGGGTTTCCCAGACTCATGCAGAGCCCAAAAGTCGGAATGTTGGCGATTGGCAATGTATCGGCGGTCGTGGCAACGGGCGTTGTCGCGGACACGGTCGGTGCCGTTACGCCGAGTGCGCCTGGCGCGGCTCCCATGCTGCATTGCAGCGTGCTCCCGGCGGTCACGAGGGGGATCATCGATACCTGCCTCCCAAACCTGACGTCGGCCGTCCGGCGGTGCCAGTATCTCACAATTTGTGGCAGCCGACGATCGGCTGGACCCTTCATGGAATGTTCATGTGGACCTGTGACCGGGAACGGAGTGGCCAGCTCCAGATTGGTCCCATTCTTTTTACGCGTGGAACCAATCCACACTTTGGAGCTTCGGCCGCGTACTTGTTCACAGGAGCACGATATCGACGTCCGACGCGCTCACCAAGGATCGGTTGACCCGTTCAGCATGGCTCGGCTGAGCGTCCCTCTCTGATGCCGCAGAAGCCTCTCTTTGTGGGGTTTCAAGCGTTTGTGTGGATCTGCCGTCGCTATTTCAATCCAGCCCCCACAAAGGCGTGAATCCCCACAAAGCGGGCTGGTCAGCCGACCGAGCGTTCCTTGCCCTCCCAGTGGGCGGCCGCACTCCCGCTTCACGACCTTCAAGCGGTCGCCGCACGACCTTCAAGCGGTCGCCGCACGACGTCTTGATCCCGTCCTCGCCCGCGTTTGCGGCGGGCGCCATCACGACGATGGCGTGCACTGCTTCGCCCCACTTCTCCGAGGGGACGGCGATGACTGCCACGTGCGCCACGCCGGGGTAGCCGGCGATGACGTTTTCCACCTCGGCCGAGTAGACGCTTTCGCCCCCGCTCACGATCATGTCCTTGACCCGGTCTGTCAATGGCCAAGAACGGGTATCCGGGTCATCGAGATCGCCGGCATCGCCGGTGTGGTACCAGCCGCCGGCGAAGGCCGGCTCGGTCTGCTCGGGCCGGTGCCAGTACTCCGGCATGAAGTTGCCCGCCCGGGCGCACACCTCGCCGTTCTCGCCCGGCCCGAGGATGTTGCCTTCGGGGTCCTGGATATTCCCGCGTTGAGCACCAACCCCGGGAGTTCGCTCCGAGTTCGTGAAGGGCCGGGGTTGGCGCGGACAACCCTGGAGCGTGAACCTGCTGAACTAGCCCGAGCGGGCAACGGTCAAGTCGTAGAGCGTGACTCCGCCGACGGTGCTGGAGCTGAAGGTGCTCGAAACCCATGAGGAGATGGCGCTCGCGCCGGCGGCGGGATCGCCGTTGCCATTGGCGCCCTGGCCGCCGGCGATGAAGTAGTGGATCCGTCCTTCCGCCACCCACTTCTGGAACTGCGCGAGGGTGGGGGAGGGATCCGTGCCGTTGAAACCGCCGATCGCCATGACCGGGTCCCCGGTGGCGAGCTGGTACCCCGCGGCTTGATTGGCAGAAATGGCCGCGGCCACCCACGTGTACCTGCCGGCGTCGGCCTTGAGCGTGCTCGTGAGCGCGGCATTCGGAGTACTTGCATTGAGGATCCCGCCTACACCACCGCCGCCCCCGGGCGGCGGCCCGCCACGCGGGAACCGGCCACCGGGGAACCCACCGCTCGGTAACCCAGCACCTGGCAACCGAGCACCCGGCGACCGAGTACCCGGCGACCGAGCACCCGGCGACCGAGCACCCGGGAATCCGCCACCCGGACCCACCGCCAATCCGCCACCCGGACCCACCGCCAATCCGCCGGGTCCGCCCCCAAGCCGTCCGGGCCTGCCCGGTCCTCCTCCCGGGCCGTTCGAGCCGACCGGCCCGGCGGAGGGGATGGCACCAGAGTGAGGCTGGGACACCGTGGCCCAGGTGTACGCCGCCGGGCCTGCGAGCACCGCCAGCAGCGACACCGTCGCCACCGTCATGGTGGCTCGGCGATGCATCCACGGCCAGGCAGCGACAGCCACGGCACCGGCGATCCCGGAGACGAGGACGAGGATCCGCAGCGAGGGATGCCATGACGATGTCCGGCCGAGCAGCTCAAATGACCACAACGCGGTTATCGCAATGACAGACGCCAGGATCAGGCGATCGACGATCCGGCGACGGTTCTTCCATAGAATCGTGGAGCCGATGCCGACGATGGCGCCAATGGCCGGGGCGAGGGCGAGGGTGTAATAGGGATGAATGATCCCCCGTCCGAAGCTGATGGCAATCGCGGTGACAAGCAGCCAGCCACCCCACAGCAGCATGGCGGCGCGGGGGCGGTTGGTCCGGGGTGATCGCCAGGTAAAGGCGAGCATTGCGGCGAGCAGGATCAGAGCTGCGGGCAGTAGCCACGACGCCTGGCCACCGAACTGGGCGTTGAACAGCCGGGACCACCCGGTAGGGCCCCACTGGCCGGTCCCCCCCTGGGGTGCACCCCCGACGCTGCCACTCTCGGCGCCCGTGAGTCGGCCGAAGCCGTTGTAACCAAAGATCAGGTTCCACAGGCTGTTGTTCTGGGACCCGCCGATGTACGGCCGGGCTGAGGCCGGAGTGAGCTCCACGGCCACCACCCACCACCCTGCAGACACGATGAGCGCGACCGCCCCGGCGGCCAACTGCGCAATGCGCCGACGCAAAGAGGTAGGCGCGGCGATGAGATACACGACGCCAAAGGCCGGGACGACGAGGAACGTCTGGAGCATCTTGGCCAGGAAGCCGAATCCGACGAACGAGAACGCGAGGATGACCCATCTGGTGCGCGCGCTCTCGAGGGAGCGGACCATGGCGTAGGCGCCGGCCGTCAGCAGCAGGACCAGCATCGAGTCGGGGTTGTTGAAACGGAACATGAGCGATGCCACCGGCGTGATTGCCAGCACCGCTCCGGCCAACAGACCTGCTGCCGGCGTGAACCAGCGCCGCACTCCGGCATACAGCAGCCCAACCGCGGCCACGCCCTCGATCGCCTGCGGGACCAGGACGCTCCACGAGTTCAAGCCGAAGATGCGCGCTGAGATCGCCATGGGCCACAGGAACGCTGGGGCCTTGTCGACGGTGATGGAGTTGGCGGCGTCGGAGGCACCGAAGAAGAAGGCCTTCCAGCTCTTGGTGGCGGCCTGAACCGCGGCCGAGTAGTACGTGTTGGCCCAGCCAGATGCGCCCAGCCCCCACAGGTAGAGGACCGCCGTCCCCGCGAGCAGTGCCAGTACCGCCGGCCGAACCCAGCGCGGATCCGTGTCGCTCCCCCGTAGGACTGAGCATCGTCGTCGTGATTGAGTCGCCGGCTGGATCGCTCGGGCTGGCCATTGACAGGGCCACTCGGCGACTGGATCGGCCACGGCAGTAGTCATTGCGTCAACTCTGGGCGCGCAACCTCAGAGTGCCCTCAGCCGGAGTTCGGAGTGTGCTTGGAGTGTCAGTGCCTCCGGCGAGCGCACCGATACGGTCGTCTGCCGCTCGTTGGTTTGGCGCGATTCGTTCTGAGACGTCCGGGGTAGGACGCTGTGACTCCTCCAGCGGAAATGACCAGGTTCTTATGTCGCGCAACTCGATCGTCGTGGACGCCTCACCTCAGATCGTCTTTGATGTTCTGTCCGACCCGCCCAGTTACAAGATCTGGGTAGTGGGAAACAAGTCCATCCGCGGCTACGACAAATCGTGGCCCGCGCCGGGCAGCGAGTTCCATCACAAGGTCGGATTCGGCGTCCTCGCTACCAAGGACAAGACCGTCGCAGTCGAGACAGACCCTTCCCGCCGTCTCGTGATGGTGGTGCGAGCCCTGCCGTTTATCCGGGCGACCCTCTCGTTCTCGCTTGGTCCCGAGGGTTCTGGTTGCCGGGTCACGATGGAAGAGCACCCCCGAGGGCCGTGGGACAAAGTGTGGAACCCGATCTTCGACGCCGCTGCCGGGTTGCGCAATGCGGAGACGCTGCGGCGGCTCAAGCGACTGGCCGAGGTGCGGGCCGGCGCAGTACACCGCTGAGCGCCCGTCGCCTGGATCGACGTCATGAGGGACACCCCCGACGCCGTCGTGATTGGAGCCGGCGCGAACGGTCTGGTCGCCGCCAACGATTTGGCCGACGCGGGCTGGGATGTCCTGGCACTCGAAGCCGAACCAGACCCTGGGGGGGCGGTCCGCAGCGGCGAACTTACCCTCCCCGGCTTCGTTCACGACCGCTTCAGCGCCTTCTACCCCTTGGGCGCGGCCTCGCCGGTCCTCAAAGCCCTCGATCTCGACCGCTACGGGCTGCGCTGGCGAACCGGCGAACCTCGCCGCTCGCCCACGCCACAATGCGCCGCGCTCCTGCTTACGGGCGCGGCATTGCACACCGATCTCGCTCCCGACGATGCGGCCGGCAGCATGTTCGGGCCCTTTTGTGCTGCCTCGGCCGGCAGATCGGCTTTCCCTTCCCTGAGGGCGGTGCCGGTCGGTTGACCGACGCCCTCGTCGTCCTGCTCCGGGCGAGAGCTGGCCGCGTGCAGCGGGGGACGGCGGTCGCCAACGTGGCGGGGCCGGGGCATCGGGGGCGTGGTCGGGGCTGGTCGTCCGCAACAGAGGGGCTGTCCGAGTGGTCACCGTGGATGGCCCCGAGCAATCGTGCCCGACGGGCGGTGTTGGCTGATGTCGGCGCGCCTGGCTCTATCGGGACATGGTTGGGCCCGGGGCATCTTCCGCCCCGAGTGATTGAGGATTTGGCGTCGGCTTTCAGTACGACGGCGCTACGGTCGAGGTGGACTGCGCTCCAGCGACCGATCCCATGGCCGCCGACGCTGCAGGCCGCGACCGTCCTCGCCCGCGGGATCAACCATTACACCGAGACGTCGAGCCAATTGGCCTCCGGACAGATTCCGGCCCGTCCTCACCTCGTCCTGGGACAAATGGTCGTCGCCGCCCGACAAGTTGGCCACTTCGGCCGTTTGGCCAATTGGGAGGAGGCCATTCCCTCGCCCGTTGGGCTCGGGGAGGGCGGCATTCATGCGGCCGTCGACTCTGGGCTTCGACCGATTTCATCAGAATTCCTGATACGTGAGTGATCATGGATCGTGTACGCTTTTGACGCATGCCTGATGCGATGGACCCCGGTCAGAAGTTGGCACTTGCGTTGGTAGCCGCGAACACCGCCGTCGAACGGCGCCTCGACCGCCACTTGGGGAGCATCCGAGGAGTCAGTCTCGCTGAGTACCGGTTGCTTCGAGCCCTCGCCGACGCTCCGCGAACCAGAGCGAGCCGGGTGGATTTGGCCGGCCTAGTCGGACTAACGCCATCAGGGGTGACCAGGGCTCTACGGCCCCTTGAAAAGTTCGGCTATGTCGCGACGATCAAGAACGAACGTGACGCCCGTCTGGCCCTCGCGACCCTCACGGCGGCGGGCGCAGAGTTGGTTGATGATGCCTCGGGCGTTGTCGATGACGCGATGGCGTCCGTTCTCGAACGCAAACCGCTTCTCGTCGAGAACTACACCAAACTGCTCGCCCTGCTTAGCGAACTCGCTCACGCGTGAACGACCGTCGCACCCTCGCGCAGCCGGGATCGAGGGGGGCTCGTGATGACGATCGCTGCTCGGTCACCACTGAATGGATTGAGACGGCCCAACCGTTCCGCCGAGGGCTGGTGTCGCACGGTGCTGTAACGGGATCCTCACTGCTCAGGCCATTTCCACCCACGAGACCGCTTCACCGCGTCCTGCCCTGGGTCCTGGAAGCGTCAGGCAAGGTCGGCGCCGCGTTGGGTCAACGTGGAGCACCGGGGGAAATGGGGGCGGGGACTCGATCAGTCCGGTCGTCCCCGTCCGCCTCACTGCTTCAGGATGAGCGTCGTGTAGGTCGAGCCAGGAACCGCACCGACAGCGAAGAGGGGTCCGGCGGGACCGCCGGCCACCGCAGCCAGGTTGCCACCCCCCGCCGGTGGGCTGGGGACGATCGACCAACCCGTGCCGTCCCAGTGCTCCGTCAGGGTCTGCGGCGACCCGAAGACCGAGGCCGAGCCGACCGCCCAGACGTTGCTGGGCCCGAGGGCGGCGACACCGGCCAGGAAGCTCTGGGCGTTTTGGGCGGTCGAGTTGGGGCTGGCCACGATGCTCCATGCCGTCCCGTTCCAGTGGTCGACCAGCGAGTTGGTGACGTCGGTGCCGCCCACGGCCCATATGTCCGAAGCCGAGACCACGGCGAGGGACTGCAAGGCGGAGTCGTAGCCGTGGGCCGGTTGGGTTACCTCGGTCCACGCCGTCCCGTCCCAGTGTTCGATCACGGGGTTGGGATGGCGGTAGAGCCGGCCCACGGCCCACACGTCACGGGCCGAAACGGCCGCCACTGCCGTCAAGTGGTTGAAGCCTGTCGCAGGTAGCCCGGCATCGGCCACCAGGCGCCACGCCCGGCCGTCCCAGTGTTCCACGAGCGTCGTGAACGAGCCGTTCGGCCGGGCGTCGCCGACCGCCCAGACGTCGCTGGCGTTGATGGCGCTAACCGAGAGCAGCTCGGCGCCCGCGGCCTCACCGGCCGGTGACGGGAGCCGGCTCCAGGCCGAGCCGTTCCAGTGCTCAATGAGCGTCCCTTGGGATCCGCCCGGGGTGGTGTCGCTGCCGACAGCCCACACGTCGCCCGGTCCGGTACCGCCGAGCCCATGCAAGCGGGTGTCGTCGGCACCAGGCAGGGCCGCGGTGGCCGCCAGCGTCCATGCTGTGCCATTCCAATGTTCGGCGAGCGCGCGGAAGGGGGCAGGAAAGCCTACCCGGGCAAAGCCCACGGCCCACGCCTCTGTTGGAGAGGTGAGCTGGGTGGCGTCCAGCTCGTTGTAGTTGCTTCCGGCCACATTGGGGGTGGAAACCACCCGCCACGAACCTGCTGCCGCGACAGGCCGTGCGGTCGCCTCGGCCCAGCCGAACACCGCTACCGCACTGCTCACCGCTGCTATGACCCGCAATCGTGCCACCCGTCGCATCACCGTCACCTCCGCTGTCGATCTCTCCAGGAGTTACGGCCAGGGCGTTCGACGGGATTCAGGCAAGTCCGTTCCCAGTTGCCTGGCGCCCTATCCCACTGCCACTGGAGGCGCAACGGGTGACTCGGAACCACTGTTGGTGAGCGTCCGTTTCATCGCCGGCCTCTCGATGTTGTCGCCTGGCGCCTCTTGGACCCGTAGCGTGGCTAACGATCCGACGCCGACCAGCGCCGGTAGCACGGTGCCAACCACCCGGTAGACGAGCAGACCAGCCAACGCCGCATCCCACGGCACCCCGAAGAGGTGCAACAGGGCGGGCGTGACGGTCTCGACCACGCCCAGGCCGGCGGGGAGGAAGGGAATCAGCGAGGCGGCGGCGCCGGCCGCGTAGGCCAACAGCAGCACGTCAACGCTGATATGGACGCCCACGGCGCGCAGGGCGAGGAACAGGCACATTCCGTCGAATACCCAGGCGAGCAGCGCCGACACGCCCACGGCGGCGGCGGTGACGGGATCGGCCAACACGTGCATCGCCGCGTCATGCCACGCCCGCCCGTTGGCCCGTCGTTGGTCGCGGGGCGGACATGAGAATGGGTGGCGAACCCATCCGCCGACGACCGCCACCAGCTCGGCGGAGCGGCGCCGCGTGGCCAGGAACCCGAACAGCGTCAACAGCGCCAGCGTCGTGGTGCCGCCGACCCACAGCACCCAGCGGTGGGGAAAGGGACCGTCGTCGGCGAGGGCGACGACTGCCAGGGCGGTAACCGCTGCCAACGCGTAAAGCGTGGCAGTGGCGAAGAACTGGGATACGCCAAGAACTACCAAGCGGCGCCGGCGCGCCAAACGGCGGTGGCGCAGCGCGGAACCGGCCATCATCAGGCCCTCGGCGGGCGCCGCTGGCAGGACGCTGCCCAATCCGAACAACACCCACGCCAGCCGGAATGGCGCCAGCCGGCGCACGTTGGGTGTCGGGCCCCCAAGTAGGGCCAGATGCACGCCAAGGCAGGCGAAGCTCAGGAGCTCGCAGCCCAACGCGGCCATGACGAGCGATGGCCGAACGTGGGTCAAAGCGCTCGTCATTCGCCGACGGTCACCGGCCACCGAGACCCCCACCGAGATCGCGCCGGCGCCAATGAGCAACGGCAACACGATCCGAGCCGAACGGCGTAGCCGCCCTTGGGGCCGGACGCATTCATCTGTTGCACCGTCCGGGTTAGGAACGGCCGGCAGCTCCGGATCAGCGTCGGGCACCGCGCACTCGGCCTGCTCGGCTTCAATCAGCATGAAGGTGCTGTGCCCCACGGTGAACAAATTGAAACTGAACGCTCGTTGAGATCGGACAATTGGTGTGGGCTATGCCCTTTTCCCGGACGTCCGCACAAAGCCGTGGTGCCCCAGTCGCTGCCCTGGTGCCGCGGGACCTCGTCAACAACTTGGATCGCAGCCGGCTTGGGCGTGTATTGCGTCGCGACCGACCCCTCTGCGGAGAACAACGGCATCCCCGCATCAAGCGACGCCCAGAGCCGTCATGCCGCCCGCCAGGGCGGGATCGACTCCGGGCCGGTCGCGCCATCGGTAGGAGGCCCACTGCCATTGGCAGTTGCCACCGCTGAGCCGATCAGGCGCCCCGACGTCCGCGAGGTCGAACGAATAGGCACCTTACAATGAGAACGCGTTCTCGCGGATACATCGGATAGACGTTCGGCTAATAGTCCTGGAGGGCAAACGGGCGTTGTGGCACCCTGAGGTTCTCACCGTCTTGGAGGCGAATATGTCCGGCACTTGGGTTCCGCTCCTGAATCAGCCATCGTCGACCAGTCCGTCATTCAACGCGAACCATATGATGCTCCTCACGGACGGCACGGTCATGTGCCAGGACGTCGCCAACGCCAATTGGTGGCGCCTTTCCCCCGATCCGTCGGGCAGCTATGTCAATGGCTCGTGGACGGCCCTTGCGACTGGACCCAATGGCCCCACGTATTATGCCTCTGCCGTGTTGCGAGACGGCCGGGTGTTCATGGCGGGGGGTGAGGACAATTTCGGTAGCAACGGAGTCGACATCAATGCGGCCGAGATCTACGACCCGGTCGCCGACAGTTGGACCACGATCGCCAGTCCGCCCGGGTGGGCAAACATCGGTGATGCACCGTGCTGCCTCCTCCCAGACGGAACGTTGCTTCTCGGGTCTATCTCCGACACCCGAACCGCGATCTACGATCCAGTGGCCGATGCCTGGACGGCCGGGCCTAACAAGCACGACGCCAGCTCGGAGGAGACATGGACTCTGCTCCCCGACGGCACCGTGATGGTGGCCGAGTGCAACAGCCACCCCAACACCGAGAAATATGTGGCGGCGGCCAACACCTGGGTACAGGACAACCCCATCCCTTCCGGCGCCGACCTGGTTCAATCGACGGTGGGGTCGTCCAATGAGATCGGCCCGGCTATTCTCATGAGCGACGGGCGACTCTTCGCGATCGGGGCTAGCGGGCACACCGCGCTTTACACCATGCCGGCCATTGCCAACCAAACCGGTACGTGGGTGGCGGGGCCCGACTTCCCCCTCGACGGGTCCGGCAGCCTGATGCAGGCGTTCGACGCCCCGGCCGCCCTTCTCCCCAACGGCAAGGTCCTGTGTATGGCCGGACCGACCAATTCCGACGGCTGGGCGGGCGCGCCCTGTCATTGTTTCGAGTTCGATGGAACCAGCTTGACCCAAGTCGCAGATCCGCCCAACGGAGCTGGAACCAGAACCTGGCAGATGCGCATGCTGCTGTTGCCAACCGGCGAGGTGTTGCTCTCCAACCGGGGTCCCGACATCAGGGTGTATCAGCCTGACGGGAGCGCCGAGGCGGCGTGCGCACCGTCGATCACCAGTTCGCCGGACCATGTCCGGCCCGGCCATACCTATACGATTCACGGCCGCCAGCTCAACGGTGTTTCTCAGGCCAACAGCTACGGTGACGACGCTACCATGGCCACCAACTTCCCCCTCGTTCGGATCCGGAGCAACTCGAGTGGCAATGTGTATTACTGCCGGACCCATGATTTCTCCACGATGGCCGTGGCAACGGGAAATGTCGTCCACTCAGCGAAGTTCTCCGTCCCATCCGGCATAGAGCTCGGGGCGGGCGAGCTGTGTGTGGTCGCCAACGGAATAGCGGCTTGCGCCCCGGTGCTTGTCAACAACAAGCCGTGGAAAGAACTGAAATGGGAGATCAAGGAGACCAAGGAGACATTCAAGGCCGAGATCGACGTCGCCCTTAAGACGCTCGCCTCGGACATCCCCAAGCTCAAGGACAACGAAGGCGACCCCTTCAAGCAATTTCTCCGCGACCCAGCCTGGGTGGAGGCGCTCAGCTTGATCGCCTCGAAGACCGACGAGCTTCAGGGTGAGGTGAATCAGCTCCGATCCTTCATCCGCCAAAATCAGCGGCCCTCAGTCGGTGAGGAAGCAATACGCGAATCGGGTCGGACGCATGCCGGACCGGATGAGGCGCAGTAGTGCTGGTAGTCGTTGCCAGCCGGCATGATCGCACCGCTCAGCAGCTCGTGGCCCGCTGGGAGACCGATAGCGCCGCGCTCCTCACGGCCGAAGATGTCTGTGCGCCTGGTTGGCGGCACTACGTGGGCTCGGGGGAGGGGTCGGCAGTGGTGGATGGCGCCGTGGTGGCCGTGACGGACATCTCGGGTGTCCTGACCCGCCGGCCGTGGGTCTTCGAGCAGGAGTTGCCCCACATCGCGCCCGCCGACAGGGCCTACGTCGCGGCCGAAATGAACGCTCTGATGGTGTCGTGGCTCTCGGAGTTGCCGTGCCCGGTCCTGAACCAGCCGACGCCGATGTGCCTGTCAGGCCCCAGCTGGCGTCCCCAGGAATGGCTTCGAGCGGCGGCATCTTCTGGCCTTCGGGTACGACCGGGTCGTTGGGAGGTCCCGGCGACGGGCGCCGACCGACCCGATGCGGGCCAGTGGCCAGGACCGGTGATTGATGTCACGGTGGTCGGTGGACGGTGCTTCGGCGCCGACGGGCAACCGGCTGCCAGAGCTTGCCAGTTGGCCGCCGCGGCCGGTGTCGAGCTGTTGGGCGTCCGATTCGGCGACGGCGATGGCGAACCTTGCTTCTTGAGCGCCACCACCTGGCCCGACGTCAGCCCAGGGGTCGTGGCCGACGCTGTCCGTGACCGCCTCGTGGGTGGCCGGCCGTGACCCGGCCGGTCCTGCTTTGGGGTATTTCCACGGACGGCCCCCTGGCCGTCGTTCGAACCGCCTTGGCGGAGATGGGGGTCCCGGTCGTCTTCGTGGACCAGCACGCTGCCCCTGCCACCGCGATCAGGCTTGATGTGGGCGAGGAGATGACCGGCACCTTGTCGACACCGACCGATGACGTCGCCCTCGAGAACGTCGGCGCCGCCTACGTCCGCCCCTACGACCTCGCCAAGGTGCTGGCCGTGGACGGGGTCAGCCCTGGCACCGCCGATTGGGATCGGGCCGTCGCAATCGAGGACGTCCTCGTGTCCTGGAGCGAGATGACGGCGGCCTTCGTGGTGAATCGGCCATCGGCCATGGCATCCAACAACTCCAAGCCCTTCCAGGCCGGGCTTATACGCAAGCTGGGCTTTGACGTGCCCGACACGCTCGTGACGACCGATCCGGACGCGGCCGTCCATTTCTGGCGCCGCCACGGCTCGGTCGTGTACAAGTCGGTCAGCGGCGTGCGCAGCATCGTGGCGCAACTGGGTGAGTCGGACAGGCCCCGCCTAAACGACATTGGCAACTGCCCAACCCAGTTCCAGCAGTACATAGCAGGCGTTGACCTGCGCGTCCATGTGGTCGGAGAAGAAATATTCTCCTGCGAGGTCCGCTCCGACGGGGACGATTACCGCTACCCGTCTCGCCAAGGCGGGTCAGTGGCGGTCACCGCCTGCACCCTGCCTGAGGATGTGGCGCATCGTTGCCGCGTCCTGGCGACGATGTTGGCGCTGCCGGTGGCAGGGATCGATTTGCGCCGGACCTCATCGGGGGCGTGGTTCTGCTTCGAGGTAAACCCCTCTCCGGGGTTCAACTACTACGAGGAGGAGACCGGGTTGCCGATCGGAGCGGCCATTGCCCAGCTGCTGGCGGCGGGAGCGAAGGGCGATCAGTTCCAGCTGACGTCCTTATCGGCGCGGAAGGACCCCAGTGCCGCCGAACTTCTGGGATCGAGTCAAATGGTTCTCACCGACATCGTGTAGCTCGTCGCCGCGACCGACGCGACGCGCTCGACCTCGCGGGTGAGGGCACCGCGGGAACTGTCGCCGTGCTCGCCGAACAGCTGAATCTTGAGGCGGTCCTTCGTCACGTTCCAGGTGCCGGTGACGTGGACATCGTTGGTGCCCGGTCCGGGGACGTACTGGTCGAAGGCGGGGAGAAGTCGAATCGTGTCGTCTGGGACAGCGTCGACTAGATCGCCCACGTCCTCGGTGTGGGCGCGGATCTTGTCGCCCTCAACATCCACGGTGGTCAGCCGGTCACCGAGCTGCGCGGACCAGGCACGCAAGGACGCCTTTTTCGAGGTGCCGCGGCACAACCAATGGTCGAACGCGGCCGCGCGGGCAGGGCCGTGCGCTCCCGGGTACGACGAGACAGCAA
>JALYXV010000128.1 GCA_030947025.1 Actinomycetota bacterium
ACTGACCACCCGGTCTGCTTCGCCGCGCCCGCGATCAGGTTCAACGACAGCGTCGTTCAGGACGAAAACCGGTTCTCGTGCTGGCCCACAACGTCGCCGTCATCCTGACCGAACGTGTCCCTCAACACATGGCTGCGGCGTTTCGCGGAGGTATGGCATGAAGGTGCTGCTTGACACCCAGATCCTACTATGGTGGCTGGCGGACGACCCCGCCCTCCCAAGGCGCGCCGCCGAGGCGATCTCCGATTCCGGCACCAACGTGACGGTCTCCGCGGCGACTGCATGGGAGATCGCAATCAAGAAGGCTGCGGGCCGACTCGAAGCCCCCGATGATCTGATCGACGCCATGGGCGCCAACGACTTTGAGGGCATCGCAATTACTGCCACCCATGCCTTGGCGGCAGGCCAGCTTCCACTTCATCACAGCGATCCATTCGACCGGATGCTCATCGCCCAATCCCGAGTCGAAGGACTTACCCTCATCACCATCGACCGGCGATTCTCTCAGTACGACGTAAAACTCCTCTCGCTGGCGTGACAGATCGCGCTGTCTCGCGAGCGAATGTGCCGAAGTCGAGCGGATCATGGGCGGCGGCGCGATCATGTCGTCATGAGCCACCCGCGACGGGCGTTGGCTGCTGCTCTGGCGGCCGCGGCCGCGCTGACCTTGGCCCTGGCAGTGACCTTCCTCGTTGTCGCCTGCCAGTCACTCCCCAGTATATTGGGGCCTGTACCCGGTGATTCCCACCCTCGCACGAAGCTCGGAGCAGCCTTACTTGTCGTCGCTCTGCTCCTCGCCGGCGGCGGGTTGGGCCTTGGAAGGCGGCGAGGCGGGGACCGGTAATTGGCACCGCATCGTTCCACAACACCGACCGCCTCCGCGCGCACGTATCGGCGGACCGTTTTGCGGTCCCCCCCGCTTTGCGGTCGATCGCCCGCAGATCCCTCGCGGCGCAACTTCCTACGAAGTACCTCTCGGATCTCGACCAGTGACACCTCCCGGAATCCCATGCCCGCTCCTCCGCGTCCGCCTTGGACGACGAGAGCGAGTCGACTGTCAGGTCGACCGGCGGTGGGGGATACCCCAGGTGGCCCCGACACTTGCAACCAGGTGGTCCCATTCTCCTGGCAGAACTACCTCAAAGTGGCCCATCAAAATGGCAAACGACAACAGTCCCGGCGGGCATCGATACGACGCTAGAACGGAACCTATCCGACGGCCACTACGTCTGCGGTGACGCTCGCTGAGCTGCCCGGACAGGTGTCGGCCAAGGTGGACGCGAGAATTGTACTCATGCGCCTCCGAGTCGCGTTGGTGGCTCTGGCCTTTGCCGCCGGGAGCTCGCACGCGTCGGCGCACGACTCCACGCGGGCCGCCTAGGCTTCGACCTCCAGACCTTGGTGCGTGCGGACTGCCCAAGGTGGAATACACATCGTAGCCGCCGTGGACCCTTGCAACGGGCGGCCGCTCAGCATGATTGCTGTCCCGGAAGGATCTCCCGGGCGATTCCGCTCCCGGCGAGATCTACCCATCGATCGTGGACTCGCCGTGAGCAGGGACCGCGGGTGCTCATGCGATCGTGAGGTCGACGGGACGTCCGAGCGGGCCCGCGAGCGATAGCGCCGCTTCTTCGAGCCTGTCCCGATCCGTTCTGGACATCGATCTATTAGGACGCAGCGTGACTTTCGCCTGACGTCGCGCCCATGTACCGGCGATGAGTCCGTCGACGAGCAGTACACCGGGGACCTCGCGTGCGACCGGTTGGACGGGAGGGCGGTCGAACATGAACGGGTCGCCGTAGGGCAAGAGTCGGACGCCGGAGATCGGGGTGTGTTCGCGGGTGTCGACGTGATCGATCGAGGCCCAGGACACCGCGGCGTCTGACGCGCTGACCCCGGCCCAGCGCCGGAAGCCTTCGGCGTCGGACGGTCCGAACCAGGCGTCGTACCGTCGAGCCAGACCGAGCCTGGCCTCCTCTTCGCCGACCTTGACGGGTTCGATCGGGACGATGAGCGTAGCGCGGGCATCCCAGCGAATCACGAACCGGCCGGATGCACTGGCGGCGCGGACCATGACCGGATTCGGAAGGTCCGAGAACTCTCGGAAGACGTCGTTCGATCGCCGAGCCGTGCCGCCCAACGCCGCTAACAGTCGACGGGCGAGCGAAAGGATGGCAGTCCGCTCGGCGCCCTGGCGGGGCAGCCTGCCAAGGGTGAACGTGGCCACGGCATCGGCTGGGACGATGTAGGCGGCCAGCCGTGGCCCCCACACTTGGGCGAGCGCCTTGTCCTCCCACGCGTCGGGTGTGACATCCTGTACTCGTGCATGGAGGCTGAGCAGCCCGGCACGCGGAGCGGTGTCTTGTAGCCCGCCGTACGCCGCGGCCGCGAGTCGCCCGAGAGGGAGTCGCCTTCCGAGGTGCATCGCCTGTGCGCACGCCACCGTCGAACCGCCTGACCTAGCAGCCCGGGAGGGCATTGACCGCGACGCACCCGCGATCGCTCACGACCTCCGATGGGCATGCGTCGAACTCTTCCGGGCGCGCATTCATTACCCGATTCTTCCCCGCCGGACTCGGTCCAGCACTATCGAGCTGGCGGTCGGCGGTGTTCCTACGGCTACGCCGAAGGGGTACACACCGCCAAAGGCCGTTTACTGGATGTCCGATTTCTTCAAGACCGGCGGCAGGATGAGCGAGATCATCGAGCAGTATGACCAAAGACATGCAGGCGATCCCCAACGTCGGACCGGCCGCGGCCGAGAAGCTCGGCCGTCTGGGCATCACGCGACCAGACCAGCTGCGCCTCTGCGACCCCGAAGAGCTCTTTGAACGGCTGTGCGTTATCGACGGTTGCATGCACGACCCATGCCTGCTCGACACATTCGTCGCTGCGGTTTCGTACGCCAACGGTGGCCCGGCCCGGCCCTGGTGGGAGTTCAGTCGGGAACGGAAGGCTCGGGTCACGGGCTGACATCGAGCTGCGCCTCGGCGCGGCATGCGGAGGTCGATGATCATGGCGTAGTTGGAGTGGCGGCCGCCCCAGTCGGGGAGTGGGGTTTCGTGGTTGGGTCGGACGCCGTGGGCGGCGTTGTATGTGTGCCGGTAATGCTGAGGCTGGAGGCGGCGTGTGAGCGTCGTGGCTGGTCGAGGCAGCGCTGTATGAGAGATGGAGGAGGCGAGCCGCTGGTTGGGTTCTCTGGCCCTCCGGGATCAGCTCTACGAGAGAGGGGTCTCAAACCGCTGCAAGGGGCGTCCGTTAAGAGCGGGGGTCTTGTTGCGCCGTGAACGCTGAAGGAGGTTTTCC
>JALYXV010000139.1 GCA_030947025.1 Actinomycetota bacterium
TCTCGGCGGTATGAGGCTCGCTCGCTACAACTAGACTAGAGTACACTGTTGTAGGGAGAGTTCGGGGCGTTTGAATTGTCAACGAGCGGAGACTGGGGTGCACAGACGCTGGTACTTGAGGCACAGGTACCTCCTTCTTCTGGTGGCGATCCAGACGGCCGTTCCGGTCCAGGCCAGTCCTGTCGCGGCGGCCACGAGCGTTTCGACCCGAGGACGACGGACCGCCATAGACTTCACGGGTGCGAACGTGGTTAGATGGGTCCTAGCAGCTCTGATGCTCACCACCATTGGCGGTCTTATCGTGTTGGCCGAAAAACGTCGGTCCCGTAGGTTGAGCTAAGCTGCATGTTGAGCCAGGCTTAACGGGCGCTGAGGGGAAGTTCCGCTCAGTTATTTCATACTTGCTCAACCGATCGGCGGATTCGATGACGACTACCAGAGCCGTTCTACGCTTCCGACTGGCAAGGCGGCTTGCCCCGCAAGTGGGTGCTGACTGTCTTGCCTGGGTGATTGCCATGGCGATGGCGGTGGTGATGCGGTACGAGTTCAACTTTGGCGCGGTTGACTGGACCGGCTTTGCGTTGTTCTTGCCACTCGTGCTGTTGGCCCAAGTCGTCGCTGGACTCGGATTCGGTATCTACCTCGGTCGCTGGCGCTACGGCAGCTTCGACGAGGTCGCGGGCCTGGCCAAGGCTGTTGCGATCGCTGTAGTCGCGCTCTTCACGATTGACGGCGTCACGGTCTCGCCCAGGATGGTGCCCTTCAGCACCACCCTTGTTGGCGGCTTCATTGCCTTGATCCTCATGTCCGCCGTGCGGTATGCGCGCCGTGTCCACAATGAACGGCATAAGCGGCCCTCTCGGGAGGACGCCGAGCGGCTCGTTGTCTTCGGCGCCGGTGAGGGAGGGGCTCAGGTGATCACAGCCATGCTGCGGGACCCCGACAGCCCCTACGTCCCGGTTGCCCTGCTCGACGATGACCCGATGAAGCGCAACCTGCGCATCATGGGCGTTCCTGTCGAGGGCACCCGAGCCCGGCTGGCCGACGTCGCGGCGGCCCATGAAGCCAAGACCGTGCTCATCGCCATCCCCAGTGCCGACTCGTCGGTTATCGGCTCGGTGAGCAAGCGGGTTGCTGAGGCGGGGCTCCGTACGAAGGTTCTTCCGGCCACCTCGGAACTGTTTGGCGACGCTGTAGGGGTCGGCGACATCCGCGACGTCACCCCCTCGGACCTGTTGGGCCGGCACGAGATCAAGACCGATCTGGCCAGCATCGCTGGCTACCTCACCGCGAAGAAGGTCCTAGTCACCGGGGCCGGTGGCTCGATTGGTTCCGAGCTGTGCCGGCAGCTTCATCAGTTCGCTCCTGCCGAGCTGATCATGGTCGACCGGGACGAGTCGGCTCTCCATGCCGTCAAGCTCTCTATCGACGGCCGCGCGCTACTCAACACCCCCGACACGGTGTTGCTCTGCATCCGGGATCGGCGAGCGGTCCACCGGTTGATGATGTCCCGCCGCCCCGACGTGGTGTTTCATGCGGCGGCGCTGAAGCACCTTCCGTTGCTCGAGCAGTATCCTGGGGAGGCCGTTCTCACAAATGTCCACGGCACCCTCAGCCTCCTTGAGGCCGCGGCAGACGCCGGAGTCAGTCGGTTTGTCAACGTGTCAACTGACAAGGCTGCCGACCCCATCAGCGTCCTGGGCTACAGCAAGCGCCTCAGTGAGCGCCTCACGGCGTGGATGGCAGTGCGAGCCGAAGGTGTGTACCTCAGCGTCCGATTCGGTAACGTGTTGGGAAGCAGGGGTTCTGTCCTTACATCCTTCCAGACCCAAGTGGCGGCTGGGGGCCCGATCACAGTGACCCACCGCGACGTGTATCGGTACTTCATGACCGTCGAGGAAGCCGTCGAACTGGTAATCCAGGCGGGGGCCATCGGGCGCAATGGTGAGGCACTCGTGTTCGACATGGGGGACCCAGTCCGCATCGACGATGTGGCCCGGTTCCTTGCTGACCGAGCCGAACGCCACATCGACATCGTGTACACCGGTCTGCGCCCGGGGGAGAAGCTCAATGAGGTGCTGTTGGGCGAGGGCGAGGGGGACGAGCGCCCGCTGCACCCGCTCATATCCCACGTGCCGGTTCCGCCCCTCAACCCAGAGTTGCTGACGACGATTGATCCGGACGCACCTAAGGCTGAAGTCATCGCGAACTTGAGCCGAGTAGCCGAGGCATCACTGCAAGCCTGAATGTCCAGTTTCTACAGGCAGTCGCTACGCTCCGGACAGTCCTCGCTAACGATGCACCGTCCAGCTGAGGGTGATTGTCTTGTTCCACGGCCCGCTGAACGTAGGGGAGCCCGTGATGCGCCTCCCATCAGCCTTGACTGTGATGTCAAGGGTGGGGTCGACGAGCCTGGGCTGTGGAACAAACCGCAGCTGAAGCACCCCGTCGTGCACGGCATGGGGGATCACAGTGACAAATGTCGCCTGTTTGGTCTGACCGGCGTAGATCCGGTCGAGGACGCTGTCGCTCAGGTTGAGGCCTGACTCAGGCACCGCACCGGGCTGCATGGCATGCGACGGTCCCCACAGCAGCACCCAGGCCCAGTACTCGGCCGGCTGGGTGGTCCCCCCTTCGGGACCGGTTGCGTACGACGCCATCGTCCCTATTGGCGCAGTGTTGTGCACGACAACGGTTGTTATGACGATCGCAGTGCCGGCTCGCGTGATCTCGATCTGCTGCTGGGTGGCGGTGCGAATGTAGTAGTCCATCTTGGTGGCGTTCCGGTTCTCGACCGCCACGTGGAACGTCTTCTCCGGCGCCGCGACGGCCGGGCCACCGCCCAGGCTGTCGTTCTCCAGGAGACGCTCCTCGCCAGGGTCGTCGCTCCACGCCCGCAAGTGGCGACCAGCTGCCGCCGTTGCTAGGCGCTGCGCTAGCTCGACCGGGTCGAACGTCCCGGCTCCGATGCGAGTGAGCACCGCGGTGACCGCCTCGGACAGAAATTCCTGCCTGACGGTCTGACTGCCGGATGGGAACGCCTCGTACAGATCGTGCAGAATGACGGTAGCCGCGTTATCCGCGGTGAGCGGCAGGCTTACTCCTGGCAGACTCACCGGGCCTACCAGCGCCAGCAGCGACGACAAAGCCGGCACATCGAGGGCGAAGACGCCATCGACGGTCTGACCGGTCGCCTGCTGGTACATAGCCTTCATGGCCCGACCACTGAAGGCGAAGTCGGCGGTCGCATCGACATTGGCCCAGAAAAAGGTTGGCAGCGTGCGGCCGAACACCGTTGCGGTGCCGGGCGGGATCGCAATGTCGGCGGGGTGGTCGAGGTGGAGGGCGATATTGGTGGACGTGTTGGCGATCTCGAGTTGGGCGTTGACCGAGCCGTGCTGGTTTACCTGGATCTGCCCGTGATCAAAGTTCACGACGGCATAGGAGAGCACCGCGCCCTGGTCACGCATCTCAGCATTGTTTTCCAGGGCGACGAAGTAGCGGCGTGGCCCTCCGGCCCCCATGAGGCTCAGAGCAACCTTGAGCGTGTCGGCGTCGCCGAGCAGACGGTGGGCGGTCGCCGTGGCCAGGGTGTTGAAATCCCCCCGGGCCCGACCGAGAGGACCAGCCAAACCGGCGCGTGAACGGTTCAGTCCAGCCAGCGCCGTCCCGGCGGTGCGCATCTCAGCTTCGAGCCCGGCCAGGACGCCGAGCGGGACCCGCGCCTCGGTCACCCGCCCATTGGCGGCCAGACGGTCCACGTCGGTGAGTAGGGTCCTGGTCGACATCAGCGCGGTCTTGGCGTCGGCGATCAGACGCACCAGGCCCGATCGTTGTGCATCCACGAACGGCACGAACCGGGCAACGCGTAGTGGGTACGAGCCATTCACGATGGTCCCGGCGACCACAATTTCATGCATGGCGACAGAGATCCGGCGGGCTGCGGTCGCCCGACCGGCGGCGGTCCCCAGCGACGTCGTCTGAGCTGCGGTCTCCGACAGCGTGTTCTTGGCGGCGACCAGATGATTGCGGGCCGCTAGCGCGTCCCGCAACCCGAAAGCAGCCAAGATCCCAAGGACGATCAACAGGCCCGTGCCAATCAGGATGGCCACCCGCCAGCGGTGCCGCCGTCTACTGCGATAACTCCTCGTCACGTTCTAGTTGGTCTTACGAGTTGAATCCTGAGCATTGAAAATGAATCGTACGCGGTCGACCCCAACTGTTACCGAGATATAACCAGAACTTGTGGATGCACCAAGTGATCGAGGGCGCGGATCGCGGTAGGGACCGCCCTTGCGGGCGGCCCCCCGCGCAGATCCCAGCGGGCGGGACTACCGCACTGGGCTCCTGCCTCAGGTTCGAGCGTTGAAGCGGACCTCGGGATAGGGGTGCAGTATTCGGGCTGGTGGGAGCCACCGGGTCGCGATGCGGTTCATTCGGTTCCAGTCGAGGCGCTGGCGTTGGCTGCGGCGCCGTAGCGCCGTCCACCAGTGCCGAGTGGCCTGTGTTCGGAACTCCCTGATCGCATGGCTGTTGCCTGGCACGGCGTAGTAGGCGAGGTGACCTCGCACCACGCTTGCCAGCCATTGGCCTTGCTCGGGGATGGGCTCGTGCTGGCGTCGCTTGAGTTGGTCCTTGACCTCCACAAGTTTGGCCCGCATCCGCTTCGAGATGGTGATGCGCTTGAGCCAGAAACGCCCGCTCCGGGTCTTCCCGCAAAGATGCGTGAAGCCGAGGAAGTCGAATGTCTCGGGCTTCCCGAGTCCACGGGCCGCACGCTGCTGGGCGGCGAAGCGCCCGAACTGGATGAGGCGCGTCTTTTCGGGATGCAGCTCCAGGCCGAACTTCGCGAACCGTTCGCGAAGATCGTGTAGGAACTGCTTCGCATCGCCGTCATGCTGGAACCCGACGACGAAGTCGTCGGCGAAACGCG
>JALYXV010000151.1 GCA_030947025.1 Actinomycetota bacterium
GCCCCGCTCCTCCCGCCCGGCGGCCGGCCGCGGCAGCAGCAAAGGCGGCGGCACCCGTGGACGTGGCGGTGGACTTGTCGTGGTGTTTCTGCAATACCGCCCCGCCCCAGAGGCCGCACACCGCGAACAGGACCAGCAACAAGATTCCCGTGACGGGCGGAATCCGCAGGCCTGTGGGCGCCTGGCTGACCCACTCCTCATCGTCATCGTCGATGTAGTCGTTCTCAGGAACCGGAAGGGTTTGGTACTCGGCGGTTGGATACTCGTTGGCTGGATACTCGTTGGGCATGCGCTCCTCCCGGTTCATTCGTACCGCAGGGCGTCAATGGGCCGAAGGGATGCGGCGCGATTGGCCGGATAGAGGCCGAAGAAGACGCCGACCACCACGGCCACCCCGAAGGCCAGCAGGATCGACGAGGGGACAATCACGGGCTGCACGCCGTCGATGCGGAACTGGCTCCCGACCAGACCGACCACGACTCCAACCACCCCGCCGATCAACGAAAGGAGCACCGCCTCGACCAGGAACTGAATCAGGACGGCACTCTTGGGGGCGCCGATCGCCTTGCGGATACCGATCTCGCGTGTCCGCTCGGTGACGGTCACCAACATGATGTTCATGACGCCGATGCCGCCCACGAGCAACGAGATGGCAGCCACGGCACCGAGCAGCACGGTGAAGGTCTTGTTGTTCGACTGCGACGTCTGGAGCAGGCTTCCCTGGTTCAAGATCAGGAAGGGCAGGTTGGCGGCGTTGGTCCCGTTGCGCGAGGCCAGGATGGTCGTGAGCTCGGCTTGCGCCCCGGCCAGCTTGGACGCTGAAGTGCCTTGGACCACCAACTGGGTGAAGAGGGTGCCGCCCGTCAGCTGATCCTGCACCGCGGTGTAGGGCGCGATGGCGACGGCGTCCTGGTTCTGGATGCCATTGGAACCCTTGGCGGCCAGCACGCCGATCACGTTGAAGGCGGAGCTCCCGAACAGGACCCGCTGGCCGATCGGGTTGACGCCCGCTCCAAAGAGGTTGGTCACCGCATCGCGCCCCAGCAGGACCACCCGGCTGCGGTTGGTCACATCACTGGCGGTGAGGGCCCGACCCGCCTGTACGTGGTAGTCGGTGGCGTCGAGATAGGACGGCGTGGTGCCGGTCACCGTCAAGCTGTAGGTCGCCCCGTTGTAGGTCGCCGTCTCATTGGCTGAGACAACGGGGGACACGGTGAGCACGTCGGGAGCGGCCGACTTGTCGGACAGCGCCTTGACATCGGCGATCGTCAAGGTGACCCGGCGGGACTGGGTGCCGGTGGTGGCGCGACCACCACCGCGGCCCCGGTTGATCACCGTGATGGTGTTGGTGCCCAGGCTCTTGATCCGGTTCTGGACCGCGGTCGAGGATCCCTTCCCGACCGCAACCAGAATGATGACCGCGCCCACGCCGATGAGCAGACCGAGGACGGTGAGGCCGGAGCGGAGTTTGTTGGCGCCGATCCCCCGGGTGGCAATCCGGATGTTCTCGACCAGGTTCACCGCACTGCCTGGGGTTGGAGGTAGTCGACCGGGGGCCGGGGTGGAGGCGCCTCGATGGGAGCCCGGCGTTCGTCGCTGGTAACGAAGCCATCGCGTAGCCGGACGATGCGCTTGGCATAGGCGGCGATGTCGTTCTCGTGGGTGATCAGCACCACGGTGCGCCGGGCCGCGTTCAGCTGGCTGAAGATCTCCATGATGTCGACGCTCGATGTGGTGTCGAGGTTGCCGGTGGGCTCGTCCGCCAGGATCAGGGCGGGGTTGGTGGCGATGGCCCGGGCGACCGCGGCCCGCTGCTGCTGGCCACCCGACATCTCGTTGGGAAAATGGTGGAGCCGGTCGCCCAGGCCCACCGCTTCCAGAGCGTGGGCGGCCCGTTCGCCCCGCACTTTGGCGCTCACGCCGGCGTAGGTCAGCGGCAGCTCGACATTGGCCAGGGCGGTGGTCCGGGGAATGAGGTTGTAGCTCTGGAACACGAACCCGATCTTGCGGTTGCGGATGCGGGCCAGCGCCCGCTCGTCGAGTTGGCGAACGTCGACGCCGTCCAGCCAGTAGCGGCCCCTCGTCGGGACGTCGAGGCAGCCGATGATGTTCATCATGGTCGACTTCCCCGAGCCCGAGGCGCCCATGATGGCCACGAAGTCACCTCGTTCGACGGTCAGGGACACGCCCTGAAGGGCGTTCACGTCGACCTCGCCCATGCGGTAGGTCTTGACGATGCGGCGCAGCTCGATGACCGGGTGGCGCAACTCGACGACCGGATGCGACTCCGAGGAGCCGCCGTCGGGCCCGTTCATCGGCCCCTCCGGCTCATCGGCCCCTCCGGCTCATCCGCCACCACCGCCGGCGCCACCGCCGCCACCGCCAAAGAACACCCCGCCGCCCGCGCCTCCGACCCCACTCGAGCGGGTGGTCCCGCCCGTGCCCGTGCCCGTGCCGGTGCCGGTGCCGGTGCCAGTGCCGGTGCCAGTGCCGGTGAGAGTGGGCGCCACCACGGTGTCACCCTCGTTGACCCCGCTGGTGATCTCGGTGGTCTGATCCCCGACCAGGCCGGTCGAGACGACCTGAACGATCTGCTTGCCGCCCCGGAGGAGGGTTACCGTCGAGGTGCCCCCGCGGGTGGTGGTGACGTCAGCGGTGGGCAACTCGAGCACACCGTCACGCTGGCTGACCACCACGCCGACGGAGCCCGTCATGCCGGGCTTGACCCCCGACGGGCGATTGGTGAGGGTCACGGCCACGTTGTAGGTCACGACGTTGCTCACCACGGTCGAGTTCACATCGACCCGGCTCACCTGGCCCTGGACCGCCTGGTTGGGCAGGGCATTCAGTGAGACGGTGGCGACCTCGCCGACCTGAACCTTACTGGCGTCGACCTCGGCGAAGCCGGCCACCACCTGCAGGGTGGACACATTGTCCAAGGTGAGGAAGGAAGACGACGTACCCGAACTCGATGCGCTGGCACCCGACGTCCCCGTGCCGCCCGTGGCGCTGCTGCTCGAACTGGACGAGGTACCGCCCCCGCTCACAGTCTGTCCGACCAGCCCGGTCACAGCGGCCACCGTGCCGTCCATGGGCGCCGTCAAGGTGGCGTTCGATTCGTTGCGTTGCGCCCCGACCAGGTTGGCCTGGGCCTGCGTGAGCTGCGACTGCGCTGCGGCCACGCTGGCCGGGGTGGCAGTCGCCTTGGCATTGTTGGCCGCCTGAGTCGAAGCCAGGCCGTCCTGGGCGGCGATCAGGCCGTTCTGGGCCTGCTGGATCGACTGCTGGTCCTTCAGCTGCCCGACCGCGACCTGCTGATTGGCGTTGACAATGGCGTCGTCGTCCTTGAAGACGGCGTTTTGGTCCTGGGCGAGCTGGGTGGCGCACGACTGGCCGCCACCCGAACCGGTGGAAGAGGAGGTCGTGGCGGTGGCGCAGTTGGCCTGGTCGGAGGCGAGCTGGTTGGAGTCGCGGTTCAACTGGCCCTGGGCCTGGTTGAGGGTGTTCTGGTAGCCCAGGTTGTTGAGGGCGGCGCTCTGCTGGGCCGCCCTCAGGTTGGACTGGGCCGTGGCGACTTGCTGCTGGGACGTGGCCAGGGCGCTGGCATTCTGCGCCGCCAGCGCCGGCGTCACCGGCTGCTGCACGTTGGTCAGGTTGGCCTGGGCCGAGGCCAGGGCCGCCTGGGCCGTGCTCAGTGCCGCCTGGACCTGGGTGTCATCAATCTTGGCCAGGGTCTGCCCGGACTTCACCTCGTCGCCCGGCTTGACGTCCACCTCGGTGACCACGCCGCTGGTCTGGAAATTTACCGACAGGGCGGCCGCCGGTGACACGTTGCCGGTCGCGGTCACGGTGGACTGCACGGTCCCCACCTGCACCGTCGCGGTCCGCGTCGCCGGCTTGGCCGACGCCGAGCTGTAGATGGTGTTGGCCGCCAGCCACCCGACCACGATGATCACCACCGCCAGCCCTGCGCTCAGCGCCACCGTTCGCTTTCTCGAGCTCATCGGGGACGGTTATCTCACGCCGGGGTTGATGTCGACGTCGTGCCGCCGCCGAAGGTCGGGCGGAGGGGGGCGCAGTGGTCGCGGGCGGCTTGCAGCGCGGGGTT
Source organism: Actinomycetota bacterium (assembly GCA_030947025.1). Lineage (GTDB taxonomy): Bacteria > Actinomycetota > Acidimicrobiia > Acidimicrobiales > Palsa-688 > JALYXV01. The sequence goes on from JALYXV010000151.1 coordinate 4,109, forward strand.
GGTCGTCGCCGTCGCGCCTCCGGCCGTGCCCGCACCCCCACCATTGCCGGCACCGCCAGCGCCGCCGGGTCCGAACAGGCCTCCGGTCCCGCCTTGGCCGAGCGGCGGAAGCGTGGTGCCCCCGTGGGTCGTGAGATAGGTCTGCAGGCAGTTGTAGTAGAGCTGGAACTGCGGGTTGTTCTGGAGGTTGCCGCGTGCGGGCAGTTGGCTGGCACAGGCGGTCACGGCCGCCTGCCACTGCTGCGAGGTGACCCCTGCCGGGATGGTCGTGGTCGGTACTGAGCCGGTGTCACCCGCGGGCGCCCGCCCACCGAAACCGGTGGCCCCGGCCGGCAAGGACACACCATGGCTCTGCATACATTGGCGGAAGGCGGCCTGACGGGCGCCCCGTCCAGAGGTGATCGTGGTCGGGGTGGTGGTCGTGGCCGGTGCCGCCGTCTTGGTCGTGCCCCCCCCGCATGCCGCCAGGACGAAAGCGAATGCGACCACCACGCCCGCCCCACCAATTGGTTGCGCGAACGAACTCCTGCTCATGGCCACGTCCTTTCCAGCACCCGCCCTACCCAACTACCTGCGCCTGAAGGCATGCTGAGAACCGTCTGTGACCTTGATCAGAGGATTACCGCACACGGCTCGGGCCGGTCACTACCGACGGGCCAGACGGATCAAAGGATGCGCCCGATCAGGTTGCCTCCAGGATTGATTGCAGCTGGGCCAGATCCTTGCGGTTGGCTCGCCGCATGGCAGCGGCCATGAACGGCGCGGTCAGCCGCGAGAACCCGGCCGGCTCCCCCCGGTTGCGCAGCGTCATTCGGGTCCGGCCGTCCTGCACCGCTGCCCAGGTGTAGGTGGTCTCCATCGGGAACGGGCCCTGGGCGGTGCGCATGACCAGACGCTCGTTGGGGACCAGATCGACCAACTCGTAGGTATAGGCCAGGCGCCGGCCGAGGAACCGGGCCACGAACGCCACCTGCGACCCGACCTGGGGCGGCGGGGGCGTCTTCCACTCGACCGATTCGATGTTCACGTACCAGTCCGGTGCGTTGGATGGGTCGGCCGCGTAGTCGGCCACCGTGTCGACGGGCCGGTCGATGGTGATCTCGGTCAGTACATCGACCGCCGCCATCACGAGGCCATCACGCCGTCGAGGCGGCCGAGATGGCAGCGACGAGACGCTCAGCGACAAGATAGGTCCACCCCGTCTGATGGTCCGGGGCGTCGGTCGCGGGCATCCCGCAGTGGCGCAAGAGCAGCACAGTCGCGCCGTGGTCGGGGGTGAGCGTCACCTCGACCCGGGTCGATCCTGGTGCGAGCGGCTCCCCCGGGGCGTTGTGCTCCCACCCAAATGTGAAGACCAGCCGGTGGGGCGGGTCGAGTTCGGTGAAGGTGCCGCACATGACCGGGCCGTTGTCCATGACGACGCGGAACAGCCCGCCCGGCACGGTCTCGACCTCCGCGCCGGCACCCCACCACTCGGCCAGGCGCTGGGGCTCAGTCCAAAACGCCCACACCGTTTCGGGCGACGCCTCGATCCGCACGGTCTGCTCGATGGTGATCGTTTCATTGACGGTTTCGGTCACGGGCCGCTCCGTTCCGCAGCTTGTTTGAGCTTGGCCAGCCGGTCGGTCCACATCTCGTCGATGAACTGCCACACCCCGGTCAATCCCTCCGTGCGGGCCCGGTACAGCCGCCGGTTGCCGTCGGGGCGGCTGCTCACCAGTCCGGCCTCATGCAAGACCCGCAGGTGCTGGGACACCGCGGGGCGGCTCATGGCCGGGAATGCCGCCGCCAGGTCACCGGCCGCCCGCTCGTCGTCGCGCACCAGCCGGAGCAGCCCGCGGCGGGTTCCGTCGGCCAGGGCATGGGCCACGGCGTCGATGCGCTCTGGGGCCGCGGCCGACATCACGTAAGTATTGTCTTACATAGACCGGGCCGGCGCAAGCCGATCCAGGACGGAGACCACGATCGGCATCCAGGGCAGGGCGCGGCGCTGGCGGCCGAGGAAGGCGACGAGCTGGTCGGTCGGGCCGGCCACCACCTTGGTGGCTAGGTCGAACGTCTGACGAAGCGTGCCGAGTAGCTCCAATCCGGCTGCGGGGAGCTCCCCGGCCTCAGCGCGTTCACCCTGCGTGCGGGCCGGGTGTTCCACACCTACTCGCGCTACTCGCGGGGAATCGACGCCTGCAACAGCGCCTATCAGCTGGCATGGAATTCACGATGGCCTGTGGCTCCACCGCCACGACGCCTAGCCGGAGTAAGACCAGTAGACCTACCGTGGGGGCGTGAGCAGTCACGACTCGCCACGCGAGAGACTGGGGCCGGCATTCCTGTTCGATCTGGACGGAACGCTGGTCGACTCGGTGTACCAGCACGTCATCGCCTGGCAGGAGGCGCTGGCCGAGTCCGGGATCCTGCTGTCGGTGTGGCGCATCCACCGGCGCATCGGCATGAGCGGCAGCCTGTTCCTCAATGCCCTGCAGCGCGAGACCGGCGTCGCCCTGGATGCCGCGACGCTGACGCGCGTGGCGGCTCTCCACGCCGAGCGCTACCTGGGACGGGCCCAACAGGTGGTGGCGCTCCCGGGCGCCCGCGACCTGCTGAGCTACCTGGCCGAGCGAAAAGTCCCGTTCGGGATCGCGACCAGCGGCTATCGCGCCACCGCGTCGCACGCCATCGGCCTGCTCCACCTTCCCGACGACACAGTCGTGGTGACCCGCGACCAGGTCGAGCGGGCCAAACCGGACCCCGACTTGTTCCTGACCGCGGCCGAACGGCTGGGCGTAGCACCCGAGCGGTGCTTCGTCGTGGGCGACAGCATCTGGGACCTGCTGGCGGCCCAGCGGGCCGGAGCCCTCGGGGTCGGTCTCCTCTCGGGCGGCTACGGCCGGGAGGAACTGCAGGACGCGGGCGCCTACCGCGTCTACGCTGACCCGGCCGACATGGCCTTACACCTGGAGGAGGTGGGGGTCCGCCCCGCGTGACGCCCGCTGCCGCGGCCCGCGGCCCAGGCGTTTTGTGCAAATCGCGACCGTATATGGTACCCGATTTGCACAAAACGGCCCCGCCGAGCCGGCAGCAAGGTCAGCCGATGGCTTGGGCGACGGCCCGGGCCAGGCGGGCCGCGGCCGCCTCGGCCTCGGCGTGGGTCGGCGCTTCGACCATGACCCGGACCAACGGTTCGGTGCCACTGCCCCGCAGCACCACCCGGCCCCGGTCACCGAAGCACGCCTCGACCTCCTTCACCTCGTCCCACACCCCGCGTGCGCCGGCCAGTCCGCCGGGATGGGCTACGGGCACGTTGCACAGCACCTGGGGGAGGCGCACCATGGCCCCCCGCGCCAGTTCGGCCAACGGACGGCCGGCCCGAACAACCGCGTCCAGCAGCTGCAACCCGGTCAGTACCCCGTCACCGGTGGTGGCCAGGTCCCGGAAGATCACATGGCCCGACTGCTCGCCCCCCAGTGACCAGCCACCCCGGTCGAGGGCCTCGAGCACGTAACGGTCCCCCACCGGCGTGGTGTGCACCGCCACCCCATGGGCGGCCATGGCCAGGTGGAACCCGAGGTTGGTCATCACCGTCACCACGACCGTCCCGCCCGCCAGGGCCCCCCGGGCCATGCGGTCCAGGGCCAGGGCGGCGATCATCTGGTCGCCGTCCACCACCGAACCGGTGTGGTCTACCGCGATGACCCGGTCGGCGTCTCCGTCCAGGGCCAACCCGGCGTCGGCGCCCGTCTCCAGCACGGCCGCTTGGAGGGCGGCGGGGTCGGTCGAGCCGTACCCGTTGTTGATGTTGGTCCCGTCCGGCCGGTCGGCCAGCACCGCCACCACGTCGGCTCCGGCCCGGCGCAGCAGCTCAGGGCCGGTCATCGAGGCGGCCCCGTGGGCGCAGTCCAGCGCCACCCGCACGCCGTCGAGGCGCCGGCCGCCCAGCGAGTCGAGCACCAGGCGTTGGTACCGTTCCCGGCCCCCGCCGTCGACGGCCGCCCGTCCCACCGCCGCCCCAACCGGCCCAACCCGCTCGACCGCACCCCCAGCCAGCCCTTTCTCCAACTCGGCTTCGAGCCGGGCCTCCACCTGGTCGGTCAGTTTGCGCCCACCCGCGGCGAACAGTTTGATCCCGTTGTCGGAGAAGGGATTGTGTGACGCCGAGATCATGGCGGAGGGGAGACCGTCGGCCGCGGCCAGGACAGCCACGCCCGGTGTGGGCAGGACCCCGAGGTCGATCACGTCGACGCCTTCGCTGGCGATCCCGGCCGTGAGGGCGGCCTGGAGCAGCGGTCCCGACGCCCGGGTGTCCCGACCGATCAGGAACGTCGGGCCGCCCAGCACTCGGGCCGCGGCCCGCCCCAGCGCCAGTACCAGCTCGGGCGTCAGTTCGGCGTTGGCGACGCCCCGTACCCCGTCGGTGCCAAACCTCAGCGTCACCGCCGGTGCAGCCGCTTAGCGCTTGGAGTACTGCGGTGCCTTGCGGGCCTTCTTGAGCCCGTACTTCTTGGATTCCTTCTCCCGGGCGTCACGGGTGAGGAAACCGGCCCGCTTCAGGGCATCCCGCAGGTCGGGCTCGAGCTCCGACAGCGCCCGGGCGATGCCCAGCCGCAGGGCCCCCGCCTGCCCGGAGACCCCGCCGCCGGTCATGGTTGCATCGATGTCGTAGTCCTCGACCTTCTCGACCAGCCGCAGCGGCTCGCTGATGAGCATGCGGTGGGTGGCGGAGGGGAAGTAGTCCTCAATGGGCCGCTTGTTGACCTTGATGGCGCCGGCCCCGGGGCGGAAACGGACGCGGGCCACCGCCGCCTTGCGGCGACCGGTCGACTGGATCAACGGCTTGGGCACAGTGGTGAAGCTCCTTGTCGCGGGCTTAGCGGGAGGCGTTGGCGGCCGACGTCCGGCGCACCGAGTGATCGAGCTCGAGCGGGCGGGGCATCTGGGCGCTGTGGGGATGGGTGGGACCGGCGTACACCTTCAGCTTCTTCAGCATCTGGCGGCCCAATGGGCCCTTGGGCAGCATGCCCTTGATGGCCCGCCGGATGGTCTCGGACGGGTCCTTGTCGAGCAGGTCCTGGTAACTGCGGGCGGTGAGGGCCCCGGGATAGCCGGAGTGCCGGTAGTGCATCTTCTTGGCCGCCTTGTCGGCGGTCATGACGACCCGGGCGGCGTTGAGCACGATCACGTGGTCGCCGGTGTCGACATGGGGGGCGAAGATGGGCTTGTGCTTGCCCCGGAGGACCCGGGCCACCTCGGCGGCCAGCCGCCCGAGGACGGCACCGTCGGCGTCGACTTCGTACCAGACGCGTTGGATGTCAGCCGATTTGGGCGAGAACGTGCGCACATCGTTCCTTTGGGAAGTGTTCCTTGGGGGGGGAAAGGGTAGGCGTGCCGCGCTGGGCCGCCTGGCCACAGATCAGGATACGGTGCTGCGAGGGCGCATGCAATCACAGGGCCCAAAGCTGGTCAATTTCGCCCGAACCTTGTGGGGTACGGTACCGAGTGGTGCCGCCCGTGCTTCCCCGACGCTGGCAGGATGTGGTCACCTGCGGCGCTTCGTGGCTGGTCGCGGCACTCCTCCTGGCCGGCTGCTCGGGTGGCAGACAGTCCCGCTACGGGATGCCGGCGCCCGCGACCGGGCAGGGTCGATCGACGCTGCATCTGTGGCAGGGGATGTTCATCACCGCCGCGATCGTGGGGGGCATCGTGTGGGCCCTCATCTTGTGGTCGGTGGTGCGGTACCGCCGGCGCCGGGGCGACCAGGGCCTGCCCAAACAGACCCAGTACCACCTGCCGCTGGAGATCACCTACACCATCATCCCGATCATCATCGTGGCGATCATCTTCGTGTTCGTGGTGAAGGTCGAGAACACCGTCAACCGAACCTCGGCCACCGCCGCCGTCTCGGTGCGGGTGGAGGCGTTCCAGTGGGGCTGGCGCTTCACCTACCTCAACGCCGACGGGAGCCCGATCGGCTCGCCCATCGTGGGCGACCAGTTCTCTCCTCCCGTCCTCAAGCTGCCTGCGTTCGAAACGGTGCGTCTGACGTTGGTGGCCGACGATGTGATCCACTCCTTCTACGTCCCCAACTTCCTGTACAAGCGGGATCTCATCCCCCGGGTCGACAACACGGTGGACCTCTACATCGACCAGGTCGGCACGTTCGCGGGCCACTGCGCCGAGTTCTGCGGGATCCACCACGCCGACATGAACTTCTCGGTGGTGGCGGTGCCCAAGGACCAGTTCGTCGTTCCCGGAGCCAGCACATGACCCTCGTTACCGATCCCCCCTCGCGCCCGCCCGCTGATCGAGAGAAGCAGGCGGACGAGCGTCCGCTCACCCAGATCGTCCCCGGGCCCCGGCCCACCGGGTTGGTCGGTTGGGTGACCACGGCTGATCACAAGAAGATCGGGATCATGTACATGGTCACCGCCTTCGTCTTCTTCCTGCTGGGCGGACTGCTGGCCGAGGGCATGCGGACCCAGCTGGCGTCACCCAACGGCACCTTCGCGGGCGCATCCACGTACAACCAATGGTTCACCATGCACGGGAGCATCATGATGTTCCTGTTCGCCGGCCCCTTCGCCTTCGGGCTGGCCAACTACCTGGTCCCGCTGCAAATCGGCGCCCCCGACATGGCGTTCCCCCGTTTCAACGCCCTCTCGTACTGGCTCTACCTCGGGGGCGGCCTGATCATGGTGTCGGGCTTCCTCACCTCCCGCGGGGCGGCCAGCTTCGGCTGGTTCGCCTACGCCCCGCTCAACGAGGCCATCCACTCGCCTGGGCCCGGGGCCGATCTGTGGATCATGGGGGTGGCCCTCACCGGGTTCTCGGGCATCTTCACCGCTATCAACCTGGTGACGACCATCTTCGGGCTGCGAGCACCGGGCATGGTGATGTTCCGAGTGCCCATCTTCACGTGGAACATGCTCGTTACCAGCTTCCTCGTGATCATGGCCTTCCCGGTGCTCACCGCCGCCCTGGCCATGCTCTACGCCGACCGCCACATGGGCGGGCATTTTTTCGACCCGGTCGGTGGCGGGTCGCCGATCCTGTGGCAGCACCTGTTCTGGTTCTTCGGCCACCCCGAGGTGTACATCCTGATCCTGCCCTACTTCGGTGTGATCACCGACATCATCCCGACCTTCGCCCGCAAGCCGGTGTTCGGCTACAAGGGCATGGTGTTCGCCACGCTGGCGATCGCGGGGCTGTCGGTGGGGGTGTGGGCCCACCACATGTTCGCCACCGGGGCGGTGCTGCTGCCGTTCTTCTCGGCGATGTCGCTGCTGATCGCCGTGCCCACGGGGATCAAGTTCTTCAACTGGATCGGGACCATGTGGCGGGGTCACCTGACGTTCGAGGCGCCGATGCTGTTCGCGGTCGGGTTCATGATGCTGTTCCTGCTCGGCGGGCTGTCCGGCGTCATGCTGGCCGCGCCGCCGATCGACTTCCACGTGACCGACACCTACTTCGTGGTCGCCCACATGCACTACGTGCTGTTCGGCGGGTCGGTGTTCGCGGTGTTCGCCGCTATCTACTACTGGTGGCCCAAGTGGACGGGCAAGAAGCTCCACGAGGGGTGGGCCCGGGTGAACTTCGCCCTGCTGTTCATCGGGTTCAACCTCACCTTCTTCCCCCAGCACGAACTCGGGCTGCGGGGCATGCCTCGGCGGATTGCCATCTACCCGGGCGACCAGCACTGGAATTTCCTTAACCGGCTCTCCACCATCGGTGCGTACATTCTCGCGGTGGCGGTCTTCCCGTTCCTGTGGAACGTCTGGCGGACGGCGCGCAAGGGCGAGCACGTCGGGGACAACCCCTGGGGCGCGGGCACGCTGGAGTGGGCCACCACGTCACCGCCGCCCGAGCACAACTTCGACTCGCTGCCGCCCATCCGGTCCAACCGGCCGGTGTGGGACCGCGACCACCCCGACGCGCCGGCGGTGTGATGCGCACCGAGATCCGCGTTGTGCTGTTCTCGGCCCTCTTCGTCGGCGGGTTGGCCTTCATCTACTGGTACACCAGCGACGAGGACGCGGGGACGGCGATGCTGGGGCTGGCCGCGGCAGCCCATTCCATGCTGTGCGGGGTGGGCTACTATCTCGCCGCCGCCCCAGCACAACTTCGACTCGATGCCGCCCATCCGCTCCAAACGCCCGGTCCGGGACCGGGACCATCCCGACACCCCGGCGGTCTGATGCGCACCGAGATCCGCGTGGTGCTGTTCTCGGGCCTCTTCGTCGGCGGTGTGGCCGTGATCTATTGGTTCACCAGCTACGAGGACGCGGGGACGACGATGCTGGCGCTGGCCGCGGGGGCGTATTCGATGCTGTGCGGCTACCTGTTCGTCCAGGCCCGGCGGCTGGGGCGACCCCGGCCTGAAGACCTCGAGGACGCGGACGGGTCGGGGTCGGGAGTGGAGGAGATCGGGTACTTCCCCGCCGCGAGCGTCTGGCCTGCCGCCATCGCCTTCGGTGCAGTCCTTGCCGCCCTCGGGCTGGTGTTCGGCTACTGGTTCCTCGTCATCGCCGCCATCTTTCTCGTCGGGGGGATCGCCGGCTACGCGGTGGAGGCCCAGGTTCCCCACTGAGCACCGGGGGCGTCATACACCTCCCCAAAGGAGACCGGCGCTACCCTTGGATCATCTCGATGACACTCAGGACACGGGTGTGGCGGCCCTACGTGCCCCGACACAGCCGCCGCGGGCGTGTGTCGGCCAGAGTGCGGCGAAACCGAAAGATCCTTGCTGCCATCGTCGTGCTCGTCTTCGCGGTCGTGGCTTTCGCGATCAACTTGAACCGTTCCTCCGCGGGCGACCACCCCACCCCGCGGCTCGCCGGTAGCGCGGTCGGTAGCGCAACCGGCGCACAGCCTGGCGTCGTGGTCTCGGTACCGCCCACTGCTCCCGTCGGCGACGACGCCTCGGGAACCCTCCCCGCCATCACCCCCGCGGTCCCCGGCAAAGCCCAGGTGGTGAGCCACGGACCGGCCGACTCGGGCGCCGTCGCCCTCACCTTCGACGACGGTTATTGCGACCTCTGCGTGGCCGGACTGGTCGCGGGCGTCGAGCGCACCGGCGTCCCCGTTACCTTCTGCCCCAACGGCGTCTACGGCCCGGCCAGCTGGGAGAAGTACGCCACGCGTATCAAGACCCTGATCGGTAAGGGCGAGGTCACGATCTGCAACCACACCTGGGACCACAAGGATCTGACCAAGATGGATGCCGGGCGCATCCGTACGGAGCTGACCAGGAACGAGGACTGGATCGAGAAGACGTTCGGTGTCAGCTCCCGACCGTTTTTCCGGCCGCCGTACGGCTACCACAATCGCATCGTCGACGCCATCGCGGCCCAGCTGGGCTACACCCAAGTGCTGATTTGGTCGGGCACTCTTGGCGATTCCGTCGTCCAGACCCCGGACTTCGTCCTCAACCAGATGCGGATGTACGCCCGGCCTGGATCCATCATCCTGGGCCACGGCAACCATCCCGCCACCGCCTCGGTGTTCGACCAGCTGGCCGCCGTTGGCCCCCAGATGGGGCTTCGCATGGTGACGGTGGCCGAGTTGCTCGCCCGCCCACAGTCGACTCCCTAAATCTAAGGCTAAGCCGCCTCGCCGACCGTCCTTGCTGCCGCCCGGAAGTGATCCGGCCGCCCGGTCTTCAGCGAAGGACAGGAAACCGGACAAAGGGGGCTGATGACGATGGAGACTCCGATCAACCGGCGCCCCGGCGGCCGGTCCTTGCGGTGATGGTGCTGGCAATGACCGTGTTGACGTTTGACCGTGTCGACGTTTGACCGTGTCGACGTTTGACGGTGTTGACCTATCAACTCGTGATCCGCCCCGCCGCCACGGCGTCGGCCAGTGCGGTCTCGCCCGCGTACACCGTCGTTGACCTGGGGATTTCCAAGACACGCCATTGACAACAGTGGGACCGTGGTCGGGTTCTCCAATGTGACGTGTGCCGAGTCCGATAAGGCCGGATTCCCGACCAGCCGAAGTGGGCTCCACGACATCGGGAATCTCTTTGCCCCGGCCGACAGCGGCGTAGAGCACCAACACCGGCGCCAGATTGTCGGGTCGTCCGTCACCGCCAACGGCGTCACCCGGGCTTTCATCTCCGGTCCGGGAGGGACAGGGGCGCCGAAGCTGGTGTCGATCGCTAGCTCCGCTTAACCCCGCCATCTCGGTGGGGCGACCACCAAGGGCGCTCGGAAGTCCTCGAACCACACCGTGGCCCTCATCGGGCTCCGCACCAGCCTGGCGACGGCCAAGACGATCGGCTCCGGCACCGTCACGTTCCAAGCAGGCTCGTTCAGCGTCGCCACGACCCTTGGCGTCGGCCCAGGCGGCAACTCCGAAAACAAAGGGTGCGAGGGTGGGGTCGGGACCAGCGGGCAACGGCGCCCGCCGGCTGAGTTCCCTCGCGTTCGGCTCCCGACCGCTCGTTTTGTCATGGCAAACCCGCAGTGGGCGTGGGAACTGCCATGACAAACCGCCGGCCCGGCCCCGGCTGCCCCCGCTCCCACCTGGACCGCTCGTTTTGTCATGGCAAACCCGCAGTGGACGTGGGAACTGCCATGACAAACCACATCCCCCCACCCGCGCGGACGGCCCGCGCCATCGGGCTCAGCCGCGCTCAGCTGGTCCGGGGAGGGGAGCCTGGGACCGGCTGCGCGAACCAGGCGCGCCAGGCGATGATGCCCGCCACGGCCAGGGCGGCCAAGACGTAGCAGTCGGCGGCCACCGCATAGGCGGTCCCCAAGCGGTAGTCGTCCTGATGGGCGAAGGGCCACCAGGACATCGACGCCACACAGAACGTGGCAGCCCAGCCGACCGCGGCCCACCAGTCGGAGCGCCGGCCGGTCAACACCGCCCGGCGCACCAGGCCGATCGCCAAGGGGAGGGCCCACACCCAGTGGTGGTTCCAGGAGATGGGTGACACCAGCAACCCGGTCACGGCGGCCACCCCGAGGCCGAGCAGCGGTTCGCCCGCGTTCAACCGGGCAGCGAGGGCCAAACCCGCCACCGTGATCGCCAGGGCCAGTGCCAGCCACACCAGGTGCCCGCGGTCGGGGGATCCAGTCAGCCGGGCGAGGGCGCCGCGGATGGACTGGTTCCAGACCGAACCGGGGCTGCCGATGCGCTGGTCATCGAAGACCAGGTGTCGCCAGTAGTGGGCCGACTCAGACGGCATCAACACCCCGGCGCAGGCCGTCGCGGCCACCGCCGTCGCCATTGCCGTCACCGCCTCCCGGGTCCGGCGGATGACCAACAGGTACACGATGAAAATGCCCGGGGTCAGCTTGACCGCGGTCGCCACGCCGAGCAGCAGGCCCCGGGGCAGCCGGGCTCGGCGTGCCGATTTCCGGCCCGACCGATCGACGGACAGGATGGCCGCCAGATCGGCGAGGACCAGGGCCATGAGGACAAGGTTGACCTGGCCCAGGCGAAACGTGTCACGGACCGGCTCGAGCAGCGGGGTGGCAGCCGCGATCGCCAGGGCGACGGTCCAGCGAGACCGAGCCGGCCAGGTGGGGGCGGCCAGGCGAAGGGCGGCAAGGGCCGCGAACACCAGGGCGCACCCTGACACGAGCGACATGGCGATTAGGGCGACGGAGTCGGAAAACACGGCCAGCGGTACGAAGAACACCGCCGCGAACGGCGGGTAGGTGAACGGCAAGGGAATGATCCGAGGCCGAGCCAGATAGATGTCGCGCCCGTGGACAAACGCCGACGCTCCCGCCCGGTACACCCCCAGGTCGACGAGATCGAACCAGTGGAGCCACCACGCCATGAACAGACCACTGATGAGCGCAGCCGCGGCCGCCCACCGCAACCGACGGCTGAGCCACTGCGAAACGACCTCGGCCGGGGCGACGATCAGGGGGAGCCAATCGCATGGTCGGCTGCGGCACCCGCCGGCTCGGTCCGGCCACCGCGCCCCACAACGGGACCGGCGGGACCATCAGGACCGTCATGGCCGGCATGGCCGTCATGGCCGTCATGTTCTTCGCCCTCGATCTCGTAGCCTCCGGTCGCGGTTCGGACGATGCGGCCGCCCACCGGCTGTTGTATCGGGTGGCCCTCCTGGCGTGACAGCTCCTTCAGGGTGCGCCAGGTCAGCCAGCCGACCAGCGGCGGGGCGGTGAGCAGCAGGACCTGGAACAACAGGAGCAGGCTCTGGAGCGACAAGCCAAAGGAGGCGGCCAACACGTCGGTGCCGCCAGCAAGGAACAGCACCACATAGAAGGTGATGGTCGACAAGCCGAGCGCCGACCGCAGCGGCCGGTCTCGGGGTCGATCGAGCAGGTTGTGCGGCTCCCGGTCCTTGCTGAAGCGCTGTTCCAGAAACGGCCAGGCATAAAGGAGGCCAAAGGTGATCCCTGGCAACAGGACGGCGGGGAAGAACGGGTTGGGAACGGTGTGGTGGAACGCCCGGATCTCCAGCGGCGGCATGAGCCGCAGCGCCCCCTCGAGCCACCCGATGTACCAGTCGGGCTGCGAGCCAGCGCTGACTAGCGCCGGGTGGTAGGGACCGTAGATCCAGATTGGGTTGATCTGGGCCAGGCCGCCGAGCCCGGCCAGGACGGAAGCGGTGAAGCAGAACAGGGCCGTCGACTTGGCCGCGTACTGGGGCCATAGCCTGCTGCCGTGGATGGTGTCCTCGGTCTTGCCGGGGCCGGGGACATCGGTGTGCTTCTGGTGCCACAGGATGGCCAGGTGAGCGGTGAGGAAGATGGCGATCAGGGCGGGCACGAAGAGCACGTGGATGACGAACAGGCGCTCGATGATGGCGGTCCCCGGGAAGCGTCCGCCGAAGAACAGGTACCCGAGCCAGGAGCCGACGAACGGGATGGACAGCACGACCGAATAGGCGATCCTCAGACCCGTTCCCGACAGCAGGTCGTCGGGCAGGGAGTAGCCGGTGAAGCCGTTGGCCATGGCCAGTACGAGGAGGGTGACACCGATGATCCAGTTGATCTCGCGGGGCCGGCGAAAGGCACCCGTGAAGAAGATGCGGCATAGATGCACGACGATGGCGGCTAGGAACACCACGGCCGCCCAGTGGTGGATCTGGCGCATGACCAGCCCTGACCGGACTTTGAAACTGATGTCGACGACCGAGCGGTAGGCGTCGGACATCTGCAGGCCTTGGAGCGGCTTGTATGAACCGTGGTAGATGACCTTCTGCTCGCTGGCGCTGAAGAAGAACGTCAGGTACGACCCAGTGGCGACGAGGATCACAAAGCAGTACAGGGCGATCTCGCCGAGCAGGAACGACCAATGGTCGGGGAAGATCTTGTCGAGGACGCTCTGAGCAAATCGGGAAACTCCGAGACGGTCATCGACCCAACCGCTCGCCCGCTCGATAGGCGAGCCCCGCGCCTGACCAGACTCGCCCTCCTTCTCGCCCCGGCCGCGCTTGATCATGGCCGATTCCAGTAGCCCGGCCCCACCGGCTCGGTGAAGTCGTGCTGGGCTACCAGGTAGCCGTCCTGCACCGCCAGGGCCAGCTGGGGCAGCGACCGGGTGGCCGGGCCGAAGGCGGGCCGGCACTCGTCGAGCACATTGAAGGTCGACTGGTGGCATGGGCACAGCAGCTGGTGGCTGGTCGAGCGGTACAGCCCGACCGGGCAGCCAGCGTGGGTGCACACCTTCGAGAAGGCGAGATGGCCCGCCACCGACCACCCGTCCCGCCCCCGCCGCACCTTCTGGGGGGCGTCGCCCACGTTGATGAGGATGGCCTGGCTGTCGGCGTCATCGATCGCCCCCTCCGGGAACACGGTGAGCACGCCGTCGACCGACAGGTCTCCGATCCGGACGGGGCGCCCGTCGGGGGTGACCAGGCGCGATCCCTTCTTCCAACTGGTGTGGGCCAAGGTGTCGCCGGGATGAGGCCCGAGCGAGTTGATCGGGAAAATGGCCGCGATACCGAGGGCACCTCCGGCCATTCCGAGCAAGCGCAGCAGGAACGAGCGGCGGACAAAGGGCTGCTCGCCCCGCTCGAACGCCTCGTCGGTGGAATGCCGTTGCGCGGCGGTGGAACCGTGCTCGCCTCGGGGGGCGGTCTGTTCGCTGCCCGGCAGCAGGTCGCGGGCGAAGACGACGAAGCCCAGCCCGAGCGAGCCCAGCGAAATCATCAAGAGAAGACCTTCCAGCTGGGGCTGTCCTCCGGCCAAGTACACCCCAGCCAGCGTGAGGGCGGAGACGGTGGCAATGGTCCAGTACGCGGCGATGCGGCGCTCGGCGAAGCGGGCCGCGGCTGGTCGCGTCTCCAGCCGGAAGGCATTCTCGGCCGGGTCGTGGGTATCGGTCATCCGCGGGTTCCGATCAGTCGGGAGACGAGGAGCAGGGCGCCCATACCCACCACCCAGCCCACGAACCCCTCTGGGATGGGACCGACATGCCCCAGTCCGAGGCCGCCGCGGTCCTCAGGATGATGCAGATACTCGACATAGGTCGCGATGTCGGAGACCTGCTGGTCGGTGAGGGTCGGCCCGAACACCGGCATGGGTGGGGGCCCGACGCGGGCGGCCTCGACGACATCGAGGGCGCTGGAATGGCGCAAGGGCGGGACGATGTCGCCATAGCCGAGCGCCCCGCCCGCCCCGGCGATGTTGTGGCACTGGGCACAGTTGATGGAGAACAACTCGTTGCCGTTGGCAAGGTTGCCAGGCAACACCGGCGGGATGGGCGGGCCGGAGCCGAGGGAGGCGACATAGGCGACCAGGTCGGCGATCTGGTCAGGTGGAAACGCCGGGTGCTGTCTGACTGGCTGCTGATGAGGATCGTTGAGCGGCATGCGGCCGGTGCGCAGGTAGAAGTCGGCGGAGGCGGCGCCGGCGTCGATGAGCGACGGCCCATCGCGTGTCCCTCCCCCCTCGAAGCCGTGGCAGCTCGAGCAGTGGACGAGGAACAGCTGGTGGCCGGCCGCCGCCTGGACGGGGGTGAAGCCGCTCAGCTGGGACGGCAGCTGGGACGGCAGCTGGGACGGCAACTGGGACGGCAGCTGGGCGGAAGCCGAGGCATGGTCACGACCGACGAAGGCCAGGACGAGCAGCGCGAAGCACGCCAGGCCTGCGATCATCACCAGCCGTGGGCCGGTGAAGGCCCGACGGTCCAGCGGATTCACCGGAGGAAGAAGATCGTTGCCCACAGGCCGATCCACACCACGTCGACGAAGTGCCAGTAATAGGAAAGCATCTCGACCGAGGGAAGATCCCCGGAGCCGAAGCGGCGCGACGACGCCCGCCCGGCGATGACCGTCATGGCCAGCAGCCCTCCGATGACATGCAGGCCGTGGAACCCAGTCATCAGGTAGAACGCCGACCCGTAGGCGTGCGTCCCAACCGAGAAATGAAGCCGGGACCAGTCACGGACCTGTAGGAGGACGAACACGGTCCCCAAGACGAATGTGGCTGCCAGCCACCGCACGAAGGCCGGGCGGTCGTCCCGCGCCACCGCCCGGACGCCGAGCTGCATGGTCCCGCTCGAAGCCACCAGCAAGATCGTGGCGCCGGTGGCGGCCACGGTGTCGAGGTCGACTCCCGGTGGCGGCCATACGGCACTCTGGGCCCGGAGGGTGAAGTAGGCCGCGAACAGTCCGGAGAAAAACATCAACTCCGACGCCAGCCACACGACGGTTCCGACCGTCAGCAACTCAGGGCGCGCACTCGTCCGGCCAGCCGTGAGGGCAGCGGTGGGCGTCACCACCCACCCTTTCTACCCGAATGGCGACCGTGCTACTAGCGTTCGTCGCAGTGACGATCGCCGCCTTCACTTACGGCGACCTGGTGACCGGCAGCCAACTGGAGCCGGGGGCGGCCGCGGTCATCGGACTGGCCGGTTGGTGGTACTTGTTCGCGTCCCGGCGGCTGGCCCGCCGCGGGCGTCGCTGGCCCCTACGCCGGACCGCGCCCTATCTGGCCGGGCTCGCGGTCATGGCCGTCGCCACCCAGAGCGGGGTGGCAACCGCCGACGACAGGTCGTTCACGGCCCACGTCATCCAGCACCTGCTGCTCGGGATGGGGGCGCCCGTCCTGCTCGCACTCGGGGCTCCGCTCACCCTGGGCCTGCAGAGCAGCAACCGGGACCTGCGGCGACACCTGATCCAGATCCTGCACAGCCCACCGGTCCGACTGGTCACCCATCCCGTGACCGCGTGGTGCGTCTTCGGCGGGTCGATGTTCGCCCTGTATTTCACCGGGCTGTACGCGGCCACGCTGCGCTCGACCCCCTTGCACGACCTGGTCCATCTGGTGTTCGTCCTGTCCGGATGCCTGTTCTTCTGGCCCATAGTGAGCCTTGATCCCATACCGCACCGGCTGCCCTATGGCGGCCGGATGCTGTACGTGCTGGTGGCGCTGCCGTTCCACACCATCATCGGCGTGGCGCTGGTAACCCAGACCAAGCTGATCGCCCCGGGCCTCACTCTGACCGACCAGCAGACCGGCGCGGGCATCTTGTGGACGGCGGGTGAGGTGCTGGGCCTCATCGCCATGATGATCGTGGCCGCGCAGTGGATGACGGCCGAAGAACGCGACGCCATCCGCCAAGATCGCCGGCTGGCCGCCGCCCTGCCCACCCTGCCGGTGCCATGATCGAACTGGCCGACATCGAAGCCGCCCGGGTCCGCCTGGCGTCGGTGCTCCGCCCCACCCCGGCCCGGACCAGCGACAGCCTGAGCACCCTGGCCGGACGGCGGGTCATTCTCAAGCCCGAATACCTGCAGCGGACCGGGTCATTCAAGGTGCGGGGCGCGTACAACCTGATCTCCCAGCTGCCGCCAGGGAGCGAGGTGGTGGCTGCCTCGGCTGGAAACCACGCCCAAGGGGTGGCCTTCGCGGCCACCGGCGCGGGCATCAAGTCCACCATCTTCATGCCCGAGGGGGCGTCGCTTCCCAAGGTCGACGCCACCCGCAGCTATGGGGCGGTGGTGCGGCTCGAAGGCAAAGTGGTCGACGACTGCTTCATCCTGGCCCAGCGGTACGCCGAGGAGACCGGAGCCCTGTACGTCCCGCCGTTCGACCACCCGATGATCATCGCCGGCCAGGCAACCATCGGCCTCGAACTCATCGACGAGGCACCCGAAGCCGAGGTGGTGGTGGTCCCCGTCGGTGGGGGTGGCCTGGTTTCGGGCGTCGCCGCGGCGCTGGCGCAGCGAGGCCGCGGCATCAAGGTGGTGGGGGTCGAACCGAAGGGCGCGGCCTGCGTCAGCGCGTCCCTGGCGGCCGGGCACGAGGTAACCCTCGACCACATCCACACCATGGCCGATGGCATCGCGGTGAAGTCGACCTCGCAGCTGGTGCTCGCCCACGTGAGGAAGTACGTCGATGCCGTCGTCACCGTGGATGAGGAGGAGATCGCCCGGGCGGTACTCCTGCTGCTCGAGCGGGCCAAGGCGGTCGTCGAACCAGCCGGCGCGGTCGCCTTGGCGGCCATCCTTTCAGGCAAGGTCGCCGGGGAAGGCCCCGCCGTTGCCGTGCTTTCGGGCGGCAACATCGACCCGCTCCTTCTGATCAAGATGGTTGACCACGGATTGTCAGCGGCCGGTCGCTACCTGGTGTTCCGGGCGGTGCTGGACGACCGGCCCGGCGCCCTGGCGGGTCTCACGGCCACACTGGCCGGCATGGGGCTCAACGTCCTCCAAGTGGCGCACCACCGATCGGGCCTGGAGCTGGGCATCCAGGAGGTCGACGTGCAGATGACGGTCGAGACTCGAGGGCCCGAGCACCGTGGCGCCGTGCTCGACTCGTTGAAGGCCGCCGGCTACCGGGTGGAACCAGTCGGCTGACCTCCCGCGTAAACTGCGATCCCGTGGCTAAGAAGGCCTACGGAAAAATGACCAAAACCTGCCGAATCACCTTCGAGCTGCCCCCCGAGGTTTCGGCCCAGACGGCCAGCCTGTGCGGCGACTTCAACGACTGGTCGCCCACCGAGCATCCGATGGCCCGGCGCAAGGATGGGCGTTTCAGCGTGACCGTCAGCCTGCCGGCGGAACGGACCTATCGCTACCGGTTCCTGCTCGACGGGCAGCGCTGGGAGAACGACTGGGACGCCGAGATGTACGCCCACAACGAGTACGGGACCGAGGACAGCCTCATCCGCGTTTGACCGGCGGGGTCGACGGCCAGTAGCCAGCGGCCCAGCTGACGGCGGCCAGCGTTTGCTGGCCCGACAGGCTCGGGTGGAAGTAGTCCATCGAGCTGACATCGGCGGCCGAGAAGCGCACCCGGAAAACGGCGTTGTCATCAAAGCGGCAGTGGTCATGGCGGCGGCACACCGACGCCAGCGCGGCATTGTCGGCCTGCTCCTGGGCGACGACCTGCTGGCGGTCGGCCGCGGTCGCGGTCGCCGACAGCATCGACGGGCAGATGTGGCCGAGCGCCCAGGCGATCTGGGCGATCGGGTTGGTCCGCAGCGTGTCCCAGAGCCGGTAAAGGTCGGGGACCGATGAAACGAACACATGCGCGCCGGGATCGCTGGCGAGGAAGTTCGACAGGGCGTGGTCGAACTGGGCCTCGAAGGTAGCGGTGGGCGTCATGGCGGCCACCGAGGGGGCACAGAGGTCATTGGCGCCCATGAGGATCGTCACGTACTCGACCCGCTGGGCCGAGGCCAGCGCCAGCTGACCGTCGAGGGTCGCCATGGTGGCGCCGGACCGGGCGTCGCTGTGGACGTGGCCGTCGATTGCCGGGTTGGCCGTGCGGATCCGCTGGAAGTGCGACCCCACTGCCGGGTCCGACCCGCTCGACCACGACTCCTCTGGGCTGTCCTGGAGAAAATGGTGGCCGTCGATGTCAAAGGCCCGGGTGATCGAGTCCCCCGCCGAGGCCATGGCCCGGGGCAATGCGACAACCTGCGACGAACTCCCTTTCAACATCGCCGCCGCGATCCCGGCCGCGGCAACCATGACGACCGAGGCCACCAGAGCGATCCAACCACGCCGAGTCAACGGTTCACAGTGCCCAACCGCCAAGAGGGGCAAGAAGTAGCCAGCGCCTCACCTCCGCTCACGCCGCCCCGCAGCAGTCCGGCCCCACCCGCCGCACCGGCCCCACCCGCCGCACAGCGCGGGTGCCGGACAACGGCGGTGGCCCACCGTTCCGCGTCAACTAGAGGGGCCACCACACCCAAAACCTGCCACGGAACGAGCGGACGGGCTTCAACCACGCGGGCCGTAGTCGACATTCCAGAGGCACAGACCATGAGGCGGGGCGAGTTGACCGGCCACCGCCCTATTCCGCGCCCGCAGGATGTCAGCCATCTCTCCGCTGCGCCTTCTCCCCAACCCCATGTCCACCATGGTCCCGACGATCGCACGAACCATCTGCTGGCAGAACGACGAAGCCTCGATCTCGAACTGCCGCCAGCCGTCACCGAGGTCGGACCACTCGGCCCGGCGTACCAGCCGTACCAGCGACCCCGATGGCGCAGGCCGGCGGCAGAACGACCCGAAGTCGTGCTCCCCAATCAGCGGATCGCACGCCAGCCGCAGCAATCCGAGGTCGAGCGGTCGCTCGACCAGCCAGGCAGTGGCGGCCGAGAACGGGTCGGGCAGCGGGCGGTTCAGGATGCGGTAGCGGTAGGTGCGGCCAGTGGCCCAACGGCGGGCGTCGAAGCCGGCGGGGGCGATGGCGGCGGCCCGGACCACGATGGCGGGACCCAGCGTCTTGTTGAGGGCCCGTTGCAAGGCGCCCGGGTTGACGTCAGCCCGGGCGTCGAAGCTGACGACCTGGCCCCAGGCATGGACGCCGGCATCGGTGCGGCCCGCGCAGACGATCTCCACGGTGTGGCGCAGGTTGCGCTCGAGAGCGGCGACCAGCTTTCCGCCCACGGTGTCTATGCCGGGCTGGACCGCGAAGCCGTGGAACCCCGTCCCGAGGTACGCGACATCGAGGCGGACCCGACGGGTCGGGCCTTCGATGACGGCGGGCGGAGGTGGCGCCGCTTGGTCGCCGAAAAGGGTCAGCTTTTAGACGAACTCGATGCGGGCCATGGGGGCGTCGTCGCCGTGGCGCGGGCCCAGCTTCAGGATCCGGGTGTAGCCGCCCGGCCGGTCGGCGTATCGAGGTCCGATGTCATCGAACAGCTTGTGGGCCATGTCCTTGTCCCGGATCAGGGCCACGACCAGGCGGTGGTTGTGGACACTGACAGACGGGTCAGCGGCCGCCTTCTTGGCCTTGGTCACGCACTTCTCCATGATCGGGCGCAGCGCCTTGGCTTTGGCCTCGGTCGTCACGATGCCTTCGGCCGCGATGAGCGACGCCACCAAGTTGCCGAACATGGCCTTCTGGTGGGCGGACGAACCGCCGAAACGCCGTCCCTTCTTGGGCCGGCCGGGAAGAGTTGCCACGGCTCAGCTCTCCTTGTTGCGGAGGGCCAGGCCTCGCTCGTCCAGCTTCTGCAGCACCTCGTCCAGTGACTTCTGGCCGAAGTTGGTGATGGCCAGCAGGTCGTCCTCGGTCTTGGTGACCAGTTCGCCGACGGTGTTGATCTGGGCCCGCTTCAGGCAGTTGCGGGGACGCTCGGACAGGTCTAGCTCCTCGATGGGCAGATCCAGGTCGGGCGAGCCGCTGCCGGTGATGCCGACATCGCCGAGCTCGAGGCCCATGGGGACGTCGCTCATGTCGGCGACCAGGCTGACCAGTGAGCGCAGGGTGTCGCCCGCGGAAGCCAGCGCCTCACGAGGGGAGATGGACCCGTCGGTCTCGATGTCGAGCACCAGGCGGTCGAAGTTGGTGGACTGCTCGACGCGGGTGGGCTCCACCGTGAAGGCGACCCGGCGGACCGGGGAGAAGATTGAGTCCACCGGGATCACACCGATGGTCGAGGAACGCTTGTTGCGGTCCGCCGAGACATAGCCCCGGCCCCGCTCGACCGCGATGTCGATGGCCAGGCGACCCTTGCCGTTGAGGCTGGCGATGACCAGTTCGGGGTTGAGGATCTCGACGTCGCTGGTGGCCTGGATGTCGCCCGCGGTGACGACCGCCGGGCCTCGGACGTCGAGGCGCAGCGTCACCTGGTCGTCGGTGGTCATCCGCAGGACCACGTCCTTCAGGTTGAGGACGATGTCGGTGACATCCTCCTTGACTCCCGGAAGGGTGGTGAACTCGTGCAGGGCGTCATCGAAGCGGACCTGGGTCACCGCCGCGCCCGGGATCGAGGACAACAGGATGCGGCGCAGGGAGTTGCCCAGGGTGTAGCCGAAGCCGGGCTCGAGCGGGCCGATGGCGAATCGCTGGCGGTCGGCTTCCTCCTCCCCGAGGGCTTCGACGCTGGGGCGTTGGATGATGAGCATGCTTTCTTCCTTTGAATTACTTCGAGTACAGCTCGACGATTAGGGACTCGCGGACACCGGTGTCGATCTGTTCCCGCAGCGGGACGTCGATGACCCGGACCTCGGTGGAGTCAGCCCCCGCTTCCAGCCACGCCGGCATCCGGCGATCCAGGGTGTCGAGGTTGTGGCGGATGACGATCAGGTTCTTGGACTTCTCTCTCAGGGAGATCGTGTCCCCCTTGCGGACCCGGTAGCTGGGGATGGTGACCCGCTTCCCGTTGACCAGCACATGACCGTGGCGGACGAACTGGCGGGCCTGGGACCGGCTCGATCCCCACCCGGCCCGGAAGGCGATGTTGTCCAGGCGCAGCTCGAGCATGCGGAGCAGGTTTTCGCCCGTGATGCCGGCCTGATGGTTGGCCTCTTGGTACAGGTTGTGGAACTGCTTCTCAAGCACGCCGTAGATCCGGCGGGCCTTCTGCTTCTCCCGGAGCTGGGTCAGGTACTCCGACCCCTGGCGCATCCGGTCCCGACCGTGTTCACCGGGGGGGTAGGGCCGCTTCTCGATCGGGCACTTCATCGAGTCGCACTTGGGCCCCTTCAGGTACAGCTTCATCTTCTCCCGGCGGCAAAGCCGGCAGACCGGTCCGGTGTATCTCGCCATGGTTGGTCGCCTCCCTTGCTCTAGACCCGGCGCCGCTTCTTGGGGCGACAACCATTGTGCGGGATGGGTGTGACATCTTTGATGCCGGCCACCTCGATGCCGGTGTTCATGAGGGACCGGATCGCGGTCTCCCTGCCACTGCCGGGGCCCTTGACGAGCACCTCGACCTTGCGGACACCATGTTCCATGGCCCGGCGGGCGCAGGCCTCAGCGGCCAGCTGGGCCGCGAAGGGGGTGGACTTGCGGGAGCCCTTGAAACCGACGTTGCCCGCCGATGCCCAGGCCAGAACGTTGCCTTGGGGATCGCTGATGGACACGACGGTGTTGTTGAACGAGCTCTTGATATGAGCGACGCCGAAGGCGACGTTCTTGCGTTCACGGCGGCGGGGACGACGCCCGCCTGGCTTGGGCTTGGCCATGAGTTACTTACGTACCTTCTTCTTTCCGGCGACGGTTTTCTTGGGTCCCTTGCGGGTGCGGGCGTTGGTGTGGGTGCGCTGGCCACGGACGGGAAGGCCACGACGATGGCGGATGCCCTGGTAGGAGCCGATCTCCATCTTCCGCTTGATGTCTTGGGCCACGTCCCGCCGGAGATCACCCTCGACCTTGAAGTTGGCGTCGATGTAACCGCGGAGGCGGGCTACCTCCTCATCGGTGAGGTCGCGGACGCGGGTGCTGCAGTCGATCCCGGTGGCCTCGCAGATCTGCTTGGTCCGGGTGCGGCCGAGGCCGTAGATGTAGGTGAGGGCAATCTCCAACCGCTTCTCGCGAGGGATGTCGACGCCGGCGATACGTGCCATAGATCAGTGACGCTCCGTTTTTTGCATCGAGCCGGGCCTTAGCCTTGCCGCTGCTTGTGCCGAGGGTTGGTGCAGATCACCCTCACCCGGCGGTGCCGGCGGATGACCTTGCAGTGTTCACAAATGGCTTTCACTGAGGGGCGAACCTTCACGGTCCGACCTTCCTTTCTGGTTGGTCTCTGGAGGAGGACCTACTTGTAGCGGTAGGTGATCCGCCCTCGCTTCAGGTCGTACGGAGTGATCTCCACCTGCACCCGATCACCGGGGAGGATGCGGATGCGGTGCATCCTCATCTTCCCGGAGCTGTGCGCCAGCACTTGATGCCCGTTCTCGAGTTCGACTTTGAACATGGCGTTGGGTAGTGGCTCGACGACCGTGCCCTCAAGCACGATGGCGTCTTCCTTTGGCTGGGGCTTAGGAGCGGGCAGGTGTCCTCCCGAGGAGAATCTGGTGGGCGAATAAAGGCAATCCCGGTCGAGCGGATGCTGCGGCGAAGCGCGCCAAACCCCTCGGGGACCGAAGAACCAGGATAGCGCAGGTTGGGTGGTAGCGGGCAAGGAGAGTTGTGGCGGCCCGCCTGGGGCGGCTTCAGTCGAGGACGGTGAATACCTCGGGTCCGTTCTCCGTCACCGCGATGGTGTGCTCGGCATGGGCCGAAAGACTGCCGTCGGCGGTCACGACGCTCCAGTCATCGCCCAGCAGCGAGGTCCCAGCTCCGCCCATGTTGACCATCGGCTCGATCGCGAAGACCATCCCGGACTTGAGTTTCGGTCCGGGCGTCCCGGGCCAGTAGTTCGGGACCGCCGGTTCCTCGTGCATCCTCGTCCCGATGCCGTGGCCCACGTACTCGCGAACCACGGAGTAACCCGCCCCCTCCGCCACCGTCTGGACCGCCAGGCCGATGTCGTGGAGCCGCTTGCCCTCCACCATGGCGGCGATGCCCGCCCAGAGTGCCTCCTCGGTCACCCGGATGAGCTTTTCCGCCTCGGGGCTGACTCGGCCGATAGCCATGGTGAAGGCGGCATCGCCGTGGTAGCCCTCCACGATGGCGCCACAGTCGATCGACAGGATGTCGCCTTCTTTCAGCCGGTACTCGCCCGGGATCCCGTGCACAATCACGTTGTTGGGCGAGGTGCAGATCACGGCGGGATAGCCGTGGTAGTGGAGGAAGTTCGAAGTGGCGCCCCGCCGCTCGAGCACGCCACGGGCCACGCGATCGATCTCGGCGGTCGTGACCCCGGGCCGCGCCGCCGCCCGGGTGGCTTCATGCATCTCCGCCACCACCCGGCCCGCTCGGCGCATCTTGGCCAGCTCATCTGCATTGCGCCTCACGGGCACAACCTCCTTCATCAGCACCATGCTCGCCTTGCCTCCTCCGACCCGGTCCTAGACCCGCCGGCTACACCCGATCTCATCCGTCCGCACCTGACCCCAACGCCAACTGGGCCCACGCAAGCATACGGCTCCCCCGCTCAGTCTCCGCGAGCCGCTCTCCGGACATCGCAGCCGACCCAGCCGCGCGGGTAGCCACCGACACGAGATTGTGTGCAATCAGTGACCGGTACGGTGCCTCGTCACAGACGCCCCCGTCCGACGGGAGGCGTCAACCGTGCCGTCGCCCCTCGGCCGCTAGGGGAGCGGGAGCCGCGTCCCGGCTCGACCGGCTCGACCGACTCGGCGGGCGCGGCCGGCGCATCCGGCTGCGACGACGAAGACAAGGCCGAGTGCTGGGCCGCCTCCAGCAGGCCTCGGTGCCGGGACTCCTCGACCACCCGTACCAACCGTGCCGCCACATCGTCCGGCGCGCCCATGCCGTCGATGGGCGTCAGCAGGCCTCGGTCCGAGTACCACGCAATCAGGGGCGCCGTCTCCTGCTCGTACAACTCCAGCCGCCGCCGGATCGCCCCCTCGGTGTCGTCCTCCCGCTGCACCACCTCGCCGCCGCAGATGTCACACACCCAGTCGACCTTCGGTGGCTGCTTGTCCGAGTAGTTGGCCCCGCAGTCCGTGCACACTCGGCGGCTGGCGAGCCGCTTGAGCACCACCTCGGTCTCGACTTCGAGGTTGATGACCAGGTCCAACACCCGGGGCGCCAGCAGGCAAGCCAGTGCCTCAGCCTGGGCCACGGTCCGGGGAAATCCGTCCAGCACGAATCCTCGGCCAGAGGTGTCGGCGTGCGAGAGCCGCTCCTTCACCAGCCCGATCACGACCGAGTCAGGGATCAGGTCACCGGCATCCATGTACGCCTTGGCCTGCAGCCCGGCCTCGGAACGAGAACGCACCGCGTTCCGGAACATGTCCCCGGTGGAGACGTGGGGGACGACGTAGTGGCGCGACAACCGAACACACTGCGTGCCTTTCCCGGCCCCTTGCTTGCCGAGCATGACGAGCCGTGTCCCCGGAACCACTACTTCAGGAAACCCTCGTAGTTCCGCATCATCAGCTGACTGTCGAT
This sequence comes from Actinomycetota bacterium, assembly GCA_030947025.1. Taxonomy (GTDB): domain Bacteria; phylum Actinomycetota; class Acidimicrobiia; order Acidimicrobiales; family Palsa-688; genus JALYXV01. The sequence goes on from JALYXV010000151.1 coordinate 29,299, forward strand.
CTGCTTCATGGTCTCGAGTGCAACACCGACGGCAATAAGGAGCGTGGTACCGGCGAAGGGGTAACGGTTGATGTTCCAGAGGGCAAGGAACAGCGACGGCAGCAAAGCGATGAACGCCAGGAACAACGCGCCCGGAAGTGTGATCCGGTTGAGGATCCCCTGCAGGTGTCGCTCGGTCGGTAAGCCCGGTCTGATCCCGGGGATATAGCCACCCTGTTTCCGGATGATCTCAGCCTGCTGATGAGGGTCAAACGTGATGGCGGCGTAGAAGTAGGCGAACCCGATGATCAGCAGACCGTAGAGGACGATGTAGACGACATTGTCCGGTTGGACCAGATGGTTGTTGATGAAGCTCTGCGCCGTCTTTCCCCAACCATGGGTTGGTAGGACATTCGACAAAAGTACAGGAAAATACAGAACAGAGCTGGCAAAAATAATCGGAATGACCCCGCCGGTGTTGACCTTCATTGGTATGTACGTGCTCTGCCCGCCGTACATTCGTCGGCCCACCACCCGTTTGGCGAAGGTGACTGGAACCCGGCGCTGACCCTGCTCCACGAACACGATGGCCACCAGGAGCGAGATGGTCAGCACGAGGATGATGCCGAACTTGAAGTTGCCCCCCTGGGCCCGGATGGCCGCGCCACCGGAGGGCATGCCGGCCACCACGTTGGTGAAGATCAGGATGGACATGCCCTGCCCGATCCCGCGCTGGGTGATGAGCTCGCCCAGCCACATGACGAAGGCCGTCCCTGCCGTCATGGTGAGCACGATCAGCAACACCCGAGGCACGGTGAAGTTGGGGATCAAGTCGATGTTGAGCCCGGTCCCAGCGCCGAGGAAGCCGCCGCCGCCGTTGTGGAACACGAACGCCAGCCCGGTCGCCTGCATGATCGCCAAGGCGATGGTGAGGTAGCGGGCCGTCTGGGTGAGCTTCTTCTGCCCGGTCGCGCCCTCCTCCCGCCACTGTTCGAACTTGGGCACCACCACGACCAGCAGCTGGATGATGATTTCGGCCGTGATGTAGGGCATGATCCCCAGCCCGAACACCGCGAACCGGGTCAGCGCCCCGCCCGAGAACAAGCTAAGGAAGCTGAGGACGCCCCCCTTGCGGGACGCGGCCTCGAGCGACTGCAGCGCCTTGAAGTCGATGCCCGGCAACGGCACCCACGAACCCAGCCGGTAGACGCAAATGATGACGACCGTAAAGATGATCTTGTTCCGGAGATCCGGAACCTTGAACATGTTCTTCAGGCTGGACAGCGTGCTCTTCATCGCAAGGCTCCTGGCGTGGCTGCCGTCAAGCTATCTTCAAACACGACTAGTTGGGAGAGCAGTCGGGGAAAAACATCCCCGGATGCACTAACGGTTGGTGAGGGCGTTGCCCTTAGCGGGCGGTCGGCCATGGCCGAAGGGCGGCTCGAGCACGGTAACGGTGCCTCCAGCGCCTTCGATGGCGGCAACGGCCGACTTCGAGAAGCCGTGGGCTGATACCAGCAACGGCTTGCTGAGCTCGCCCCGTCCGAGCACCTTGACCAGGCCATGCTTGTGGACGAGGCCGGCAGCCCGCAGGGTGTCGGGCGAGACCACCGGGTTGTCGAATTCCTCGAGCGTGTCGAGGTTGACCACCACGTACTCGACCCGGAACGGGTTCTTGAAGCCCTTCAGCTTGGGGATGCGTTGCTTGAGGGGCAGCTGGCCGCCCTCGAAGCCGGGCTTGATGCTGCCTCGAGCCGCTTGGCCCTTGGTGCCCCGTCCCGCCGTCTTGCCACCTTTGCCCGCGATTCCGCGGCCCACCCGGCGCCGGGCCCGAGTGGAACCAGCGGGCGGATGCAGGTCATGAACTTTCATTGGTGTCTCCTGCGGATGCGATAGCGCTCACGGCTGGATCTCTTCTTCTTCCTCGGATGCCTTTCGGGGCGTAATCCCGCCCGACGATGCCGGGGCGGCCTCATCCGGGGCGGTCTCAGCCGGGCCGGGCTCAGCCCGGGCGGTCTTGGCCGGGACCGGCTCGGCGGGGGTGGACTCGGCCGCCGGTGACGAGGCCGGAGGCTGGGCCGCCGGTGACGAGGCCGGAGGCTGGGCCGCCGGAGCGGGAGCGGGCGGGGACGCGGTGGGCGGCGTCTTGGTCGACCGGTCGCCCTCGGGGACGGTGACCCGGATCAGATGTGGCACTCGGGCGATCATGCCCCGGATCTCGGGTCGGTCGGGAAGGGTGTTGGACTGCCCGATCCCGCGCAGGCCCAGGGCCCGCAGGGTGGCCCGGTGCTTGGGCTTGGTGCCGATACTGGAGCGCACCTGGGTGACGGTCACTCGACGCATCAGGCCACCTCGACCGGCACGTGGGGACCCCGCTGGGTCTCCTGGTAGGCCTTGAGCATCCCCGCGGGCGCCACTTCTTCGGGCGACTTGCCCCGGAGCCGGGCGACTTCGTCGGGCCGCTTCAGGCTTCGCAGCCCGGCGATGGTGGCCTGGGCCACGTTGATGCCGTTGGACGAGCCCAATGACTTGGCCAGGATGTCGTGGATGCCGGCCATCTCGAGGATGGCCCGGGCCGCGCCGCCCGCAATCACGCCGGTACCGGGGGCGGCGGGCTTCAGCAGCACCCGACCGGCTCCGGCCTCGCCCATGACCGGATGTGTGATGGTGCTGCCGGCCAGCGGGACCTTGAACAGGTTCTTCTTGGCTTCCTCGATGCCCTTCTGCACGGCCAGCCCGGCCTCCTTGGCCTTGCCGTAACCCAGCCCGACGGTGCCCTGGCCGTCGCCGATCACCATGAGGGCGGCAAAGGAGAACCGGCGGCCGCCCTTGACCACCTTGGCGACCCGGTTGACCTTGATCGTGCGATCTTCGTACTGCTGATCTGCCATCTGCTCTCCAGTCCGTTACAGCTCGAGGCCGGCTTCGCGAGCCGCATCGGCGACGGCGGCAACCCGGCCGTGATACAAGAAACCGCCCCGGTCGAAGGTCACCTTGGTCACCCCGGCCGCCTTGGCCCGCTCCGCCACCAGGGCACCGACCTTGGTCGACGCCTCCTTGTTGCCGGTATGGCCCAGGCTGGACCGCAGGTCCTTCTCGACCGAGGAAGCGGCGGCGATGGTCCGGCCGGTGGCATCGTCGATCACCTGGGCCGAGATGTGCTTGTTGGATCGGAACACCGCCAGGCGAGGCCGGGCGGTCGTCCCAGAAACCTTCTTGCGGACCCGGTAGTGACGCCGGGCCCGGGCGACCTGCTTGTCCTTGGTGGAAACACTCATGGCTACTCGGCTGCCTTTCCGGCCGTCACTTTGCGGCCTTTCCGGCCGTCACTTTGCGGCCTTTCCGGCCTTGCGTACTACTCGTTCGCCCGCGTAGCGGACGCCCTTACCCTTGTAGGGCTCGGGCTTGCGGATCTTGCGGATGTTGGCCGCCACCTGGCCGACCAGCTCCTTGTCGATGCCCTTGACGCTGATGCGGGTGGGCGCGGGCACCTCGAAGGTGATGCCCTCGGGTGCTTCGACCACCACCGGATGGCTGAACCCGAGGGCCAGCTCCAGCTGGCCCGGGCCCTTGGCCACCGCCCGGTAGCCCACGCCCACGATCTCCAGGTCCTTGGTGAACCCGTTGGTCACGCCCAGGACCATGTTGTTGAGCAGGCTGCGGGTCAGGCCGTGCAGTGCCCGGTTGCCCCGTTCGTCGTCGGGCCGTTCGACCAGCAGCGTCGAGTCCTCCTGCCGGGCCGTGATCTCGCCCGGAAGGTCGCGCTGCAGGGTGCCCCGGGGACCGCGGACGGTGACGTGGCGCTCGGAGAGATTGACCTCGACTCCCGACGGGAGGGGGATCGGCGATCTGCCAATTCGTGACATTTAGCTCCTACCTCCTCACCAGACGTAACACAGGACTTCGCCCCCGACCCGGCGGTTCCTGGCTTCCCGGTCGGTCATCAGTCCATGGCTGGTCGACAGCACGGCTACACCGAGGCCGCCCAGCACGCGCGGCAGCTTGTCGGCTGCGGTATAGACCCGCAGCCCCGGCTTGGACACCCGCCGCAAGCCCGAGATGGTCCGGGCCCGGTCCGGGCTGTACTTCATCTTGATCTCCAAGGTCCGCCCCGGTCGTCCGACCGAGTCGCGAACGTTGAATCCGTCGATGTAGCCCTCCCGCTGAAGGATGGCGGCCAACGACTCTTTGAGCTTGGAGGATGGCATGCGGACCTGGTCGTGCATGGCAACGTTGGCGTTGCGAATACGAGTGAGCATGTCCGCAATCGGGTCGGTCATCGTCATCGAAAAAGAATCCCTCCCCTACCAGCTGGCCTTGGTGACGCCAGGAACCTCGCCCGCATGGGCCAACTCGCGCAAGCAGATCCGGCACAGGCCGAACTTGCGGAATACGGCACGGGGCCGGCCGCAGCGCCGGCAACGGGTGTAGGCCCGCACCTTGAATTTCGGCTTGCGTTGCTGCTTGATGATCAGCGCCTTCTTGGCCATTTGTTACTGACCCTGCCCTTCGCGTCGGAATGGAAAGCCGAAGGCATCGAGCAATGCCCGGCCCTCGGCATTGGTACGACCGGTGGTGACGATGGTGATGTCCATCCCACGGGGCTGGTCGACCTTGTCGTAATCGATCTCGGGGAAGATGAGCTGCTCGGTTACCCCGAAGGTGTAGTTGCCCCGCCCGTCGAAGCTGTTTGGGTTGAGCCCCCGGAAGTCACGGATGCGGGGGATGGCGAGGCTGATCAGCCGGTCGAAGAACTCCCACATCCGGTCACCCCGCAGGGTCACCTTGGCTCCGATGTTGTTGCCCTCGCGCAGCTTGAAGCCGGCGATGGACTTCTTGGCCTTGGTGACCAGCGGCTTCTGCCCGGTGATGATGGTGAGGTCCCGGACGGCGCCGTCCAGCAGCGACTGCTGCTGGGTCGCCCGCCCGACGCCCATGTTGATGACAATCTTCTCCAGCCGGGGCACCATCATGATGTTGGCCATGTCCAGCCGGTCCTTCAGTTGGGCCCGCAACTCGGTGTCGTAGCGGACCTTGAGGCGGGGCCGGGCCGGTGCGCTGGTGGTGGCGGTGGCGGATGGGGCGGCCATTAGAGCTCTCCCTCGCACTTCTTGCAGACCCGAACCTTGACGCCATTGGCATCGATCCGGTAGCCGACCCGCGTGGGCCCGCAGTTGCCGCAGATCAGGGCGACCGAGGACGCCGACATCGGCATGTCCTTGTCGATGATCCCGCCCTGCATGGTGGCCCGGGTGGCCTTCTGGTGCTTCTTGGCCCGGTTGACGCCATCGACGATGACGCGTCCCTCCTTCGGGAGGACCCGGCTGATGACGCCGGTCTGGCCGCGGTCCTTGCCCCGTAGAACCCGGACCCGGTCGCCTTTGTGCAGTCTCATTTTAATAGGCATCGTTAGAGCACCTCCGGTGCCAACGAGATGATCTTCATGAACTTCTTGTCTCGCAGCTCGCGCCCGACGGGTCCGAAGATGCGGGTCCCGCGGGGCAATTGCTGCTCATTGATCAGCACCGCGGCGTTGTCATCGAATCGGATGTAGCTGCCGTCGGGCCGGCGCTTCTCTTTCTTGGTCCTGACAACGACGCACTTGACCACGTCGCCCTTTTTGACACTGGCGCCGGGAATGGCGTCTTTGACGGTGGCCACGAAGATGTCGCCGATAGTGGCGTAGCGGCGCCGGGACCCGCCCAGCACCTTGATGCAGAGCACCTCCTTGGCGCCCGAATTGTCAGCCACCCGAAGCCGGCTTTCCTGTTGGATCACTTGGCCCGCTCCAGTACCTCGACGACCCGCCACCGCTTCAACTTCGAAATCGGTCGAGTCTCCTGCAGCCGAACCCGATCCCCTACCCGCAACTCGTTGGAAGGATCATCGGCGTAAAAACGCTTGGTCCGCTGCACGGTCTTGGCATACCGGGGATGCCGCACCCGCTCAATAACCGCGACCACCACGGTGTTGGTCATGGAGGCCGAGACGATCAACCCTTCTCTTATCTTCCGGCGGTTGGGCCGGGAGACTGGTGTCACGGGGCCAACTTCAGAATCACTCATAGCGACCTCTCCTCAGCTTCCGCTGCTTCGATCTCCCGGGCGCGGAGGATCGTGTTGTACCGGGCCACGTCCTTGCGTATCTGCCCGATGCGGGCGTAGTTGTCGAGCTTGCCGGTGACGTGCTGGAACCGGAGGTTGAACAGCTCCGCCTTGGCTTCGGCCAGCGCCGTTTCGAGCTCGTCGACTCCCATCTCGGCCAAATCCTGGATCTTGGCCATCAGACATTCACCTCTTCCTGGTCCGCCCGAATGACGAACCTGGCCCTGATCGGCAGCTTCTGGATGGCCCGCTCCATGGCGGCCCGCCCGAGTGCCTCATTGACCCCACCCAACTCGAACAGGATGCGGCCGGGCTTGACCACCGCGACCCAGTACTCGGGATTGCCTTTTCCCGAGCCCATGCGGGTCTCGGCCGGCTTAACCGTCACCGGCTTGTCCGGGAAAATGCGAATCCACACCTTGCCGCCCCGCTTGACGTGGCGGGTCATGGCAATACGGGCGGCCTCAATCTGACGGGCGGTTATCCACCCTGGTTCGAGGGCTTGAATCCCGTACTCGCCAAAGTTGACCATGGTCCCGCCGGTCGACTTGCCGGACAACCGGCCCCGTTGCATCTTGCGGTGCTTGACCCTTCTGGGCATCAACATGTGCTGCTATCCATCCTTGGGAAAATGAGGAGTCTCGTGGTGCTCGCCCCGGGTGCGCCGCTCGATCTCTTCTTCTTCGGCCAGGAGCCGCTCGAGCTCGGGGTCGACAGTGACGATGGGCCGGGACTCGGCGGCCTCCTCGCCCGCGGGCGTCTCGGGCGCTTCGGCCGCGGTCACAGCCGCACCTGGTTCGCCCAGGTCGGGCCGGCGCCGGCCGCCACCCGCGGAGACGACCCGGCGGGGCCGGGCCTGGCCCGACGTCTCGCCTACTGCCATGGCGGCCTCTCGGCTGATCTTGTCCTCGGCCGAGGTCTTGTAGGGCAGGATGTCGCCCTTGTAGATCCAGACCTTCACGCCGATGCGCCCGAAGGTCGTCCGGGCCTCACGGAAGCCGTAGTCGATATCGGCCCGCAGGGTGTGCAGCGGAACCCGGCCCTCACGGTAGAACTCCCGCCGCGACATCTCCGAGCCACCGAGGCGACCGGCGCACTGGACACGGATGCCGTGGGCGCCCGCCTTCTGTACCGTCTGGACGGCCCGCTTCATGGCCCGTCGGAAGCTGACCCGGCCTTGCAGCTGGTCGGCGATCCCCTGGGCAATGAGGGCGGCATCCAGCTCGGGCTGCTTGATCTCCTGGATGTTGAGCTGGACCTTCGGGTTCTTGGTGATCTCGGCCAGCTTGGTGCGCAGCCGGTCGGCCTCGGCACCTCGCCGCCCGATGACAATGCCGGGACGTGCGGTGTGCACGTCGATGCGTAGGCGGTCGCGTGTCCGTTCGATCTCGACCCGGCTGACCGCGGCCCGCTCCAGTTGACCCATCAGGTAATCGCGGATCTTCCAGTCCTCGATGAGGTAGTCCTGGTACTCGCGGTCGTTGAACCAGCGAGA
>JALYXV010000153.1 GCA_030947025.1 Actinomycetota bacterium
GTCCTCGACCAGTTCGGTCGTAACCTCACCCAGCTCGCCCGCGAGAAGAAGCTCGACCCGGTGATCGGCCGCGAGCGCGAGATCGAGCGGGTCATGCAGGTCCTCTCCCGTCGCACCAAGAACAACCCGGTCCTGATCGGCGAGCCGGGCGTGGGCAAGACCGCCATCGTCGAGGGATTGAGCCAGCGGATCGTGGCCAACGACGTTCCCGAGACACTGCGCAACAAGCAGCTCTACACACTCGACCTCGGTGCCCTGGTCGCCGGGTCCCGGTACCGGGGCGACTTCGAGGAGCGCCTCAAGAAGGTGCTCAAGGAGATCCGCACCCGGGGCGACATCATCCTGTTCATCGACGAGCTCCACACCCTGGTGGGTGCGGGCGCGGCCGAGGGCGCCATCGACGCTGCCTCGATCCTCAAGCCCATGCTGGCCCGGGGCGAGCTGCAGACCATCGGCGCCACCACCCTGGACGAGTACCGCAAGCACCTGGAGAAGGACGCCGCGCTCGAGCGGCGGTTCCAGCCCATCAAGGTCGAAGAGCCCTCTCTGAGCCACACCATCGAGATCCTGAAGGGCCTGCGGGACCGCTACGAGGCCCACCACGGGGTCACCATCACCGACCAGGCGGTCGTGGCCGCGGCCAACCTGGCCGACCGGTACATCGCCGACCGTTTCCTGCCCGACAAGGCCATCGACCTGATCGACGAGGCGGGCAGCCGCCTGCGCATCCGCCGCATGGCGACCCCGCCGGACTACAAGGCCATCGAGGACGAACTGGTCAAGGTCCGGGCCGACAAGGAACTGGCCATCGAGAAGCAGAACTTCGAGGCGGCCAAGCGGCTGCGTGAGCAGGAGGAGTCCCTCCTGGGCCGCAAGACGGCCAAGGAAGCCGAGTGGCGGGCCGAGGGCATCGACCTGTTCGACGTGGTCGACGAGGAGGTCATCGCCGAGGTCCTGGCCAACTGGACCGGCATCCCGGTCTACAAGCTGACCGAGGAGGAGACCGCCAAGCTGCTCCGGATGGAGGATGAGCTGCACAAGCGGGTCATCGGCCAGGAGAACGCCATCAAGGCCGTCTCCCAGGCCATCCGCCGCACCCGGGCCGGCCTCAAGGACCCGAAGCGGCCGAGCGGGTCGTTCATCTTCCTGGGCCCCTCGGGCGTGGGCAAGACCGAGACGGCCAAGACTCTGGCCGAGTTCCTGTTCGGCGACGAGAGCGCCCTGATCCAGCTCGACATGTCCGAGTACATGGAGAAGCACACGGTCAGCCGCCTGGTCGGCTCGCCTCCGGGTTACGTCGGCTACGAAGAGGGCGGCCAGCTGACTGAAGCGGTGCGGCGCAAGCCGTTCTCGGTGGTCCTGTTCGACGAGATCGAAAAGGCCCACCCCGACGTCTTCAACACCCTCCTGCAAATCCTCGAGGACGGCCGGCTGACCGACAGCCAGGGCCGCACGGTCGACTTCAAGAACGCCGTGATCATCATGACCTCCAACCTGGGCACCGCCGACCTGCGCAAGACCTCGGTTGGCTTCGCCAAGACCAGCGAGGCCGTGACCTACGAGAAGATGAAGGAGAAGGTCCACGACGCCCTGAAGGCCCACTTCCGGCCTGAGTTCCTCAACCGGATCGACGAGGTCATCGTCTTCCACGAGCTCAGCCGCGACGAGGTCACCGAGATCGTCGACCTGATGATGAAGCGGGTCCGCACCCAGCTGGAGAGCCAGGGCCTGGGCCTCGAGCTCACCCAGGAGGCCAAGTTCCTGCTGGTCGACAAGGGCCACGACCCGGCCCTGGGCGCCCGGCCGCTGCGCCGGGCCATCCAGCGCATGGTCGAGGACCCGCTGTCGGAGAAGATCCTGTGGAAGGAGTTCCGGGCGGGCGAAACGATCATCGTCGACGTGGAGGAAGGCGAGATCGTGTTCCGGGCCATCCAAGGCCTCGAGCCGCCGCCGGTCGAGCTGGCCGGAGCGGGTTCGGGCGAATAGATCTGGGAAAGGGGGCCGGTCGGCGATCACGCCGGCCGGCCCTTTTCCGTTTCTGGTGGCTGGGTCCGCTCGCGGGCCGCCCGCTAGCGTGGGCAACCGTGTACGGGCGCAGCGCGGTGGGCAGGAACGGCCTGAGCAGGAACGGCCTGAGCAGGAACGGCGACGGGGATCCCCGCCCCCGCGCCGGTCGTCTCTAGCTTGCAGCTTCGCCGTCCTGGTCGGGGCGCCCTGTTTGGGGTCATTGCCCTCGTCGTCCTGTGCCTCTCGGCCTGCCAGGCCACCATCCGGGTAGGCGTCGACGTCAAGGAAAACGGCAGCGGCTCGGTGAACGTGACCGCCCACCTCGACCGTGATGCCGCCTCCTTTGCCCAGTACGTGCGCAAGTCCGACCTGGTCGACCGGGGTTGGCAGGTGGCCGGGCCCACGCCGTCCGCCAACGGCGGGGTGGATTTCTCCGCCTCCAAGGCCTTCGCCAACCCGGCTCAGGCCAAGTCCGTCGTGTCCGAGCTCTCGGGGCCGTCCGGACCGTTCCGGGACCTCGCCATCTCCAGCCACCACTCGTTCTTTCAGGCGTCCACGACGTTCGCGGGCACCATCGACCTGACGTGTGGACTGGCGTGCTTTTCCGACCCTCGACTTCAGCAGGCGCTCGGGGGGGCACCCGACCTGGGGATCGACCCGGCCAAACTGCAGGCCGACGCGGGGATCATGGTCGACCGCCTGTTTCAGTTCGAGGTGGCGGCCCGCCTCCCGGGGACGTTGCAGTCTTCCAACGCCCCGGCACAGGCGGGCAACGGGGCGCTCTGGAAGGCCCGGCTCGGGCAGAAGGCAGTGCTCCTCGCCAAGGCCCGAGCCTGGAACGTCGGCCACATCGTGCTGCTGGTCGTCATCGGCATCCTGTTCTTGGCGGGCGCGGTGCTCGCCCTTGTGAGGGTCCGGAACCGCTAGCCCCCCCAACCGGCGGTCATTGGGCGGTCATTGGGCGGTCATTGGGCGGTCCATTTGGGCGGTCCATTTGGCGGTCACACCCACCCCGTAGGCTCCACGTCGGTGACCCGCGTTCGATCCATTTTCCGATGCGCCGACTGTGGCGCCACCGCCCCCCGGTGGGCCGGCCGTTGTTCGAGCTGTGGCGAGTGGAACACGCTGGCCGAGGAAGCCGATCCTCGGCTTCCCGAACCGGCGCCGCTGGCCGGGGCGACGCAGCGCCCAGTCCCGCTGAGCGAGGTCGACGGGGACGCCGCCGCCCCCCGTGGGACCGGCGTCGAGGAGTTCGACCGGGTACTCGGCGGTGGGTTGGTTCCCGGTTCGATCACCCTGGTCGGGGGCGAGCCGGGCATCGGCAAGTCGACGCTGCTCCTCCAGACGACCATCGCCATGGCGTGTTCCGGCCTGCGCTGCCTGATCGTGTGTGCTGAGGAGTCTTCACAGCAGGTGAAACGCCGGGCCATCCGTCTTGGCCCGCTGCCCGCCGGGCTTTGGGTGGTCGCAGAGACCTCGTTGGCCGGCGTGCAGGCGGCGGTCGACGAGGTGGCACCCGACGTCCTGGTGGTCGATTCGATCCAGACGCTGTACGACGCCGAGGTCGAGTCGGGGCCAGGGTCGGTGACCCAGGTGAGGGCGTGCGCCTTGAGTGTGGTGCAGCTCTCCAAGTCCCGGGGACTGGCCACGATCATCGTCGGTCACGTGACCAAGGAGGGCACGCTGGCCGGTCCGCGGCTGCTCGAGCACATGGTGGACACCGTCTTGACCTTCGAGGGCGAACGCCACCACGCCCTACGCCTCCTGCGCGCCACCAAGAACCGCTTCGGACCGACGGGCGAACTCGGCCTGTTCGAGATGACCGACGCCGGGCTCCGAGGCGTTCCCGATCCCGGCAGTCTGTTCCTCGGGGATCGCCGGCACGGGGCAGCGGGCTCGGCCGTGTTCCCCGCCATGGAGGGCCACCGGCCATTGCTGGTCGAGATCCAGGCGTTGGTGGCCGGGTCGGGCCTGGCCATGCCGCGACGGTCGGCATCCGGACTCGATGGCGGCCGGCTGGCGCTCCTGGTGGCGGTATTGGACGAACGGGCGGGCGTCGTCCTGACCGGGCGAGAGGTCTACGTCTCCGTGGTCGGCGGCGTCCGTGTCAACGAGCCAGGCGCCGACTTGGCAACCGCCCTGGCGCTGGCATCGGCCGCCTTCGATGTTCCCTTATCGACGGACATGGTGGCCTGCGGCGAGGTCGGGCTGGCGGGGGAGCTACGGCAGGTGTCGCACACTCCCCGCCGGCTGGCCGAGGCCGCCCGATTGGGATTCCGCCGGGCACTGGTCCCCATGTCGGCGTCGGCCGACGTACCCCATGGCACGCTGAAGGTGGTCCGGGCCAGCACCTTGGCGGGAGCCATCGTCGCGGCCGGCATTCGCCGCTCCCCGACCTCGGGCTCTGGCCGCAACCAACCGAACAAGCCGGCGGCGCTCGCTGCCATCCCCACGCCGATCTCCAGCTAACGGCCGGGCCCATGGGCCGGCTGATCCCGTCCAGGTCCTAATCAGGTGGGCAAGTACCATTAAGTGATGCTCGCCCGGCCCAGCGTCGCCATGATTGAAGCGCTGTCGGCGGTGGCACCCGGTCGGCCCCTTCGCGACGGGGTCGATCGCATCCTCCAAGCCAGCATGGGCGCGCTTATCGTGGTCGGCGACGGCCCCGACGTCCTCAACATCTGTTCGGGTGGTTTCCTCCTCGACGCCGAGTTCAGCCCCCAGCGGCTGTCCGAACTGGCCAAGATGGATGGCGCCATCATCCTGTCGGCCAATGCCACCCGCATCGCTCGGGCCAACGTCCACCTGGTCCCCGACCCGCATGTGCCGACGTCCGAGACAGGTACCCGGCACCGCACCGCCGAGCGGGTAGCGCGGTCGATCGACGTGCCCGTCATCTCGGTATCGGAGGACCGGGCCGTGATTGCGGTCTATCGCAACAATCAGAAGCACATGCTTGACCCGGTGCAGCGGCTGGTCGCGCGGGCCAACCAGGCGCTGCAGACGCTCGAGCGGTACAAGATGCGCATGGACGCGGTGTCGACCACCCTTTCCGCCCTCGAGGTGGAGGACCTGGTCACGGTGCGCGACGTCGTCACCTTGCTCCAGCGGGCAGAAATGGTTCGCCGCATCGCCGAAGAGATCGAGGGCTATGTGGTCGAGCTGGGCGTCGACGGCCGGCTCATCATCCTCCAGCTCGAGGAGCTGATGGCGGGCGTCGAGGACGACCGCCGCCATGTGTTCCGTGATTACAGCCGGACGGGAGCCCAGGCCGAGGAGGCCATCAGCCGCCTGGCCCATATCTCGACCGAGAGGCTCCTCGATCTCAAGGAGGTGGCGGCGATCCTTGACCCGGCCGGCGGGAGCGCCCAGCTCGACGCCGGCGTGCAGCCCCGGGGGTACCGCCTCCTCTCCAAGATCCCGCGCCTGCCGGAGAGTGTGCTGTCCCACATCGTCGAGCGCTTCGGCAGCCTGCACAAGATCACGCGGGCCACGCTCGAGGACCTCGATGAGGTCGAGGGCGTGGGGGAGACCCGGGCTCGGGCCATCAAAGAGGGACTGAGTCGCCTGGTCGAAACCAGCGTCCTCGACCGTTACAACTGAGCGCCGTCACCAGGCCGCCGGGCCCATCCGGTCGGCCCGCCTCGGGCCATTCTCTGGCGACTTGTCGTTCCGTGGGGACCTATTCGGAATACCGCCGGTAAGTCGCCACGGAATGCTGATGCTGCCAACGTTCCCGCCGTGCACGTCGGTCAGGTCGACAGAGACGTGCGACTGCCGCCCTCGTCAGGTCGGCGACCTTGACCCCTGGACGCCCTCACGCTCGGGCGGCAGGCGACCTTCTTGGGGCGCCCCCCCGTTCTGCGTCAGTTGGAGGGCGTAGGACACCCACAGGTTGCCAAAGTAGCCCGGACCGCCTCAGTTCCAGCTGTCGACCGCTTTCCCGGCCGGAGGTCCCACGAGCCCCCGAGATCGCAGTACCCAGCCAGTGCCCGGCGAGTGCCCGGCGAGTGCCCGGCCAGTGCCCGGCCAGTGCCCAGCCAGCGGGCGTTCAGCGGGCTCGGCGCGCCAGCTGGGCCCGGTCGGCGATGCGGTAGTGGCGGTCCACCTGGTCCAGCCAGCCCAGGCGGATGAATGCCGAGATGGCCTTGTTCACCCGCTCCCGGGACGCGCCCACCAGGCCGGCCAGCTCTTCCTGGGTTATGGGAAGGGCGAAGGTGTCGGCGTCGCCGGCCAGTTCGAGGAGGCGCTTGGCCGTCCGCCCGGTCACATCCAGGAACACCGAGTCAGCCAGGGCGGCATCGGTCGAACGGAGTCGCCGGGACAATGTCGCCACGACCGTCCACAGCAGCTCGGGCCGCTCTTCCAGCACCGACTTGATGGCCGGGTAGGGCACATACAGCAGGTCCGACGCCTCCAGCGCCCGGGCCTGCGCCGACCGGGGCTCTCCGTCAAACAGCGGCATGTCGCCGAACAGGTCGCCGGCTTCCATCAGCGCCAGGACCGACTCTCTCCCATCGGGCGACTGAAGGCTGATGGCCACTCGCCCGGCTCGCACGCCGTACAGCGCCCCCGCCGGGTCCCCCTGGTTGAACAGGACCTCGTTGCGGCTCAGCTGAATGGTATGGGTGTCCGCCACGATGCGGTGCAGCTCGTCGGCGTCGAGGTCGGCGAACAACTCGGACTGGGCCAACAGGGCCGTGTTGTCCATGCACGCGGCAGGCTACTGCTCCGCCGAATACCTGTTTGGCCGTTGTCGGCCCTACCTGGTGACGGCAACTCCGGCTGGCCCGCGTTCGGGTTGGCCCGGGGCGTGTTTTCCCGTACCCTAGAACTCACCCCCGCCTGTACCGTTCCTGGGAGCTCTATGCCATTCGACGTCGGTGACAAGGTTGTCTACCCGCACCATGGGGCAGCCGTGGTGGAGCGACGGGAGCTGAAGGAAGTTTTCGGGGAGACCCGGGAGTACCTGGTCCTGCGGCTGGCCTACGGCGACCTTACCTTGATGGTCCCGACGGACAACACCGACGAGGTCGGTTTGCGCGAGGTGATCAACGACGAGGAGGTCGAGGAGGTCTTCGCGGTCCTTCGCAAGAAGGAGGCGCGGATGCCCACCAACTGGTCCCGGCGCTACAAGAACCACGTCGAGAAGTTGAAGTCAGGCGACATCTATCAGGTTGCCGAGGTCGTACGGAACCTGTCAATCCGTGACAAGGACAAAGGCTTGTCGGCAGGCGAGAAGCGCATGCTGAACCGGGCTCGTCAGATCCTGGTTTCGGAGCTGACCTTTGCCATCGGCGTCAGTGAGGCCGAGGCCGAGAAGAAGCTCAACGACGCCCTGCCGTAGGTCGCCCCATCCGCTCCCCCCGCTCATCGGAGCGAGGGTCCGAGCAGGGGAGGTGTCGACGTGACTCCAGGTGCTGACCCGGGGAACAATCACCGGCGGCGCGACGGCGGTACCCGGGCCGGCAGCACCGGCGCCGGCGGGGGCGGTACCCGGGCCGGCGGCACGGGTGCGGGCGCTGGCGGTGGGCGGGCAGGAAGGGCCAGCGGCACGGGTGCGGGGGGCACCGGGTCGACTAGTGGCCGCGCCCGCGGTGGTCGGGCGGGCGGTGGCCGAGCAGCCGGGGGACGCTCGGGCGCCAACCCAGCGGCCAATCCGGCCAGCAGCAGCAGGAGCCGGTCCAAACGCACCGGCACCAGCGGCAGTGGTCTTCTGCCCCGACAGCGACCGCGGGTACAGGCCCGGGACCGGGAGCCCGCCCGCGACCGCGCCGACGCGGCCACACCGCTTCGGCCCCTGGAAGCAACGGCAAGAAGGCGGGGTCGCTCCGTGGCCCCCGAACTGGGCGGCGAGCAGGTTGAGGGACGCCATGCGGTGCGGGCGCTTCTGGCCGCCCGTCGCCGGCCCGTCCGTCAGGTCTGGCTGGCCGAGGGACTCGACCCATCGCCCATCCTCGACGGCATCGCCGCCCTGGCGGCGGCGGCATCGGTGCCGGTACGGATCGTCAACCCCACCCGGCTCCGCCAAGCCTCCAGCACCGATGCGCCCCAAGGGGTGCTGGCCTTCGCCGAGCCCTTACCCGAATCCGACCTGGACGACCTGGCGGCAGACCGGCCGGACGGACGTGCGCCCTTCCTCGTGGTGGTCGACGGCCTGACCGACCCGCACAACCTGGGTGCCCTGCTGCGGACGGCGCAGTGTGCCGGCGCGACAGGAGCGGTCCTGCCTCGTCACCGGTCGGCCCACGTCACCGCGACCGTGGCCAAGGCCGCGGCCGGTGCCATCGAATATCTCCCGATCGCGGTCGTACCCGGGATCCCCTCCGCCCTGGCCCGGCTGGCCGACGCGGGCGTGTGGACGGTCGGCCTCGACGCCAGCGCCCGCCAGGCGCTGTGGAGCCTCTCTGTCGCGACCGAGCCCATTGCCATCGTGTTGGGAGCGGAAGGATCGGGATTGTCCCGCCTGGCCAAAGTTCGCTGCCAGCTGCTGGTGGCGATACCCCAGGCCGGTCCCATCGCGTCGCTCAATGTGGCCGCGGCCGGCGCCCTCGCCTGTTTCGAGGTCAGCCGAGCCCGGCCGGAGGCCGGCGTGACAGTTGACACCCCGCCCTGGCCCGGCTAAAAGTAGAGCGTCCCTCGCGTCATATCGGGCCTGCACACCATACGTCACAGCATTCCAGGGGTCTTCATGTCATCACGGATCGTGAGTTGCCTGCTGGCCGACCTCGGTGACGAAGACTTGGTGGCACGATTCCAGCAGGGTGACCTCGATGCCCTCAACGTGTTGATTGGGCGCTACCGGCGTTTCGCCCGCTCGAAGGGGCAGACCTACTTCCTGGTCGGTGCCGAGTCCGACGACATCGAGCAGGAGGGCCTGATCGGGCTGTACAAGGCGGCCCGTGACTTCCGGTCCGACCGGCAGACGTCGTTCCGGGCGTTCGCCGAGGTGTGCGTGACCCGCCAGGTGATCTCCGCCATCAAGGCCGCGACCCGCCAGAAGCACCAGCCGCTCAATCTGTCCGTTTCCATCTGCGGCTTCAAAGGGGGAAAAGCAGGCGACCGGCCGGTCGAGGACATCTTCGACGACCGCCGCGCCGCTGACCCGGCCGAGGCGGTGTTGTCCCGGGAACGCATGGACACGATGCGCCAGTCGATGGTCGACACGCTCTCGAGTCTCGAAGTCGACGTTCTGCGCCTCTATGTCGAGGGCAACTCCTACCAGGAGATCGGCGTTCGCCTGGGACGCCACGTCAAGTCGATCGACAATGCTCTGCAGCGCATCAAGCGCAAGCTCGACCCGCACTTCACCGAGGGCCGGTCCGCCGTGTCAACGGTGCTCGTGGGCTGACGCCAGCGTGGCCAAACCCACCCCGAGCACGCAGATTCCCGGTCTCGACGCGGGGGATCCCTCGGATATGGCGCATTACGCCCGCAACGACGAGTTGGCCGCGGCGCGCCGTGAAGGCCGAGCCGTGAAGGCGTTGTGCGGCACCTTCTTCCGTCCCCATGCCGACCCGAGCAAGCTGCCGGTCTGTGTTGTGTGCCAGGACCTGGCCGCGGCCTGGAGTCGCTAGTCCGGCGCTCCCACGTCATGGGTGGCGGCCCAGGTCGGCGACCGTGCCCGCCGTGGCTTGGGCCAGGTGGCGGGGATCGAGGGGAAAGTTGGCATTGGGCGTACCCGCCGCGGCCCAGACCTCGTCGTAGTCGAGCAAGCCGAGGTCGACGAAGACCGGCAGCTGGCTGGAGTGGCCGAAGGGCGGTACCCCGCCAACCGGGAATCCCGTCACCGCCCTCACCAGATCGGCGTCCGGGCGGCGGGACGCGGTGCCGCCCGCGGCCGCGGCCAGCTTGTGCTCGTCCAGCAGGCGGTCGCCGCCGACCAGGGCAAGAACTGGGCGGTCGTCGACGGTGAACACCAGCGACTTGACGATCTGGCCCAGCTCGACGCCGATGGCCTCGGCCGCTTCGGCCGCGGTCCGGGTGCTCCGCGCGAACTCCCTCGGGCGGACGTCGATGCCGATGCTGCGCCCCGCCTCGACAACCGCGGCCACGTTGCGGTGCATCGCCCGGGGAGGCTACTGCGCCAGCGCAATAGGGGAGCGAGGGCGACGACGAGCCCGAGGTGGGACTCGAACCCACGACCTGACGCTTACAAGGCGCCTGCTCGTACCAACTGAGCTACTCGGGCCGGCTCGCCCGTGCGGACCCGTCGCGGCCGCGGTCGCCGGTGCGAGTACCAACACATCACGATGGTAGGTGACCGGTGGCGAATGCCCGCCTTACTCGGGCGCGGGCGGTGCGGGCCGTCTACTCTTTACCCCTTGTGACTGCGGGCTGCTCCTTAGCCACCACACGGCCTTGACGCCGGCACGTCGAGCCATCCGGCCGCGGTTAGCCGTGGTACCGGTCGCTGTGCTGGTCGCGGTGGCGGTGGTCGCCGGGTGCCGGGGGAGCCACGCGACCCTCTCCGTCGCTGATGTCAGTCAGCGCTACCAGTCCGCCATGGATCCGGCCAACCGGGCGCTCTCGGACATGGTGAATCGAGCCTTGGCCTACAACGGCGGGTCGCCCGCCCAACTGGACTCGGCCGCCTCGCCCACGGCCGGTTCCCTCAACAAAGCCGCGGGCCAGGTGAGTGGCATCTCCGCCCCCGCACTGGTGCGTCGAGACATCCAGGACGTCGCCTCGGCGCTGCATGTCCTGGTCGGGGACCTCAACACCTTGGGCGCCGCCCGGGGCAGCGACGTCCAGCCCGAAATAGCTCGTCTGGTGGCCGACGCGGGTCGGGAGGCAGCGGCCGACAACCTGGTCCGGGTGGCGCTCAGCGAGTCGGCCAATCCTCCGGCTATCCCGGCTCCTCAACCCGCCGCGGTCGAAGTGCCCACCACCGTGGCCGACACCACGACCGAGGCGACGACGACAACAACCACCTTGCGCCATACCACCGCGACGACCCGGTCGAGAACGACCACCACCATCGCCCATACCGCCACCACCCGCTGACGTCCGCGGCGCTGATGCACCCGAAGGCGCCTTTGGCCTGAGCTCACCGCGGAGCCGACGCCGAAGCCCACACCATTACGGCAATGGGAGCCGCGGCTGCCGCTCCGACCGAGGATGCTTGATCCGGCCGCCTCAGGGTGGCAGGGTGACTCAGTGGGATTGTCCGAGCGTGACCGCGCCATCATCGACTTCGAGCGCAGCTGGTGGACGACATCTGGTCCCAAGGAGGTCGCGATCCGAAGCCGTTTCGATTTCTCGGCCACGCGCTATTACCAACTTCTCGGCGCCCTCATCAACTCGCCCGACGCCGCGGCCTACGACCCGCTGGTCGTGCGTCGATTGCGGCGGGTTCGGGACCGCCGTCGCCGGGCCCGCTACGAAGGGCGCTCGGCTGGAGAGCCGCCGGTCCGGTGAGTCCCGCGTCCCACGCCGCGGACGACGGCTCGTTTGCTCGCTCAGCGGGCATCCAGGCGGGACGGGCGGCCCTCTTGA
The DNA here is from genome assembly GCA_030947025.1 of Actinomycetota bacterium. Taxonomy (GTDB): domain Bacteria; phylum Actinomycetota; class Acidimicrobiia; order Acidimicrobiales; family Palsa-688; genus JALYXV01. The sequence continues at coordinate 11,506 of JALYXV010000153.1, forward strand.
TCGGCGTCGCCGTGCTGATCGGGGTGCTCCTCCTGCACCGCAGCCCGGGCGGCGGGGGCGTCAGCCCGGTCGCGGTGGGCGATACCGCCACGACCGCGACGCCCAGCCAGACCAGCGGGACCACCCGCCCGGGTGGGTTGACCCCGACCACGCCCAGGGCGCCGGTGACAACGGGCGGCACGTCCCTGCGGGCGCCTCAGGACATCAAGGTGCTGGTGGCCAACGGCACCACGACGCCCGGCTTGGCGGGCAAGATCAGCAACACCTTGCACGCCAAGGGCTACAACACCCTGGCCAGTACCAACTCGACCGAGAAACCCGCCGGCACCATCGTCTACTTCCAGCCCAGCTACAGCGCCGACGCCGCGGCCCTGGCGGGCAAGCTCAACCTCCCGCCCAGCGCCGTCCAGGCCATGCCGCAGCCGCCGCCTGTGCAGAACCTCAACGGGGCCAACATCCTCGTGATCGTGGGGCCGGACCTGGCCAACGCGGCCAGCACGACCTCGTCGACCTAGCCCGCCCGGCGTCGGTGTCCGATTACGACCACCGCTTGACGCCCTGGCTGGAGTCACCCGGTTCGGCCGGCGTGTTGACCGACTTCGACGGCACCCTTTCGCCCATCGTCGACGACCCGGAGGCGGCCTGGCCCCTGCCCGGGGTGGCCGACACGTTGGCCCGACTGGCCCAGCGCTACCCGACGGTCGCAGTCATCTCGGGGCGCCCGGTGCAGTACCTGATCGACCGGCTGGGACCGCCCCCGGGTGTCACGTTGGCCGGTCTGTACGGCCTGGAGAAAGGGGAGCGGGACGGGGTGCAGGTCCTGCCTGAGGCGGACCGGTGGCGCCAGACCGTGGACGAGGTGGCCTCGGCCGCGGAAAACGAGTCCCCGGACGGTGTCTACGTCGAGCGCAAGGGCCTGGCGGTGGGCTTGCATGTCCGCCAGGCGCCCCAGCATGCGGACTGGATCGCGGCCTGGGCGGACCAACGGGCCAGTCGCACCGGACTGGTCGTCCACCCTGCGAAGATGTCGGTCGAGTTGAGGCCCCCGGTGGAGACCGACAAGGGCGTGGTGGTGGCCGATCTGGCCGAAGGACTGAAGGCGGTCTGCTACCTGGGTGACGACGTGGGCGACCTTTCCGCCTTCGCCGCGCTCGCCCAGATGCGGGCCCACGGCGTCGACACGTTGTCGATCGCGGTCCGCAGCGAGGAGTCTCCGCCGGAGCTGCTGGAGCAGGCCGACATCGTCGTCGACGGCCCCGAGGGCGCCCTGGCCTTCCTGCACCGCCTGACCGCCTGACAGCCTGACGGCCCGCCGACCTGACCGCCTGACCGCCCGCCCGCCCTGACCGCCTGATTGCCTGACGGCCTGACCGCCTGATTGCCTGACGGCCTGACCGCCCGCCGGCCTGCTAGGGGGCGGGCGGACGAGCTTGGGCGACCTGTTCGGCGAACCAGTCGAGCGGCGTCCGGGCCGTCGCCACCTTCTTGAGGGCGTGGGCCCGAGTCGCCCGCTCGTCGGCCGGCATCGTCAGGGCCAGGGCCAGCGCGTCGGCCGTGCCGGAAACATCGAAGGGGTGGACCTCGACGGCATGCGAGCTCAATTCATCCCATACCCCGGCCCCAGGTGAGAGCAGCAGCACGCCGTTGCGCTCGTTGACGATCGGTCCTTCCTTGGCGACCAGGTTCAAGCCGTCTCGGATCGGGTTCACCATCAGGACGTCGTAACGGCGGAGGGCGGCAACTGACCGGGCGTAATTGTCGGCCAGGTCGAGCACGATTGGCGTCCAGTCGCTGGTCGACCATTTGGCGTTGACGGCCCGCACGACCGCCTCGACCTCGTGGCGGTATCCGAGATACTCGGCCAGATTCTCCCGGGAGGGGTACACGAATGCGCCGAAGATGACCCGCCCGCGCCACGCCGGCTCGGCCGTGAGGAGGTCGTCAAAGGCGTGGAAGCCCCGCAGCACGTTCTTCGACAGCTCGATGCGGTCGGCCCGCACGATGAAACGGCGGCCTCCGATCAGCTGGTCGAGCCCGCGCAATTCGGCCTCGCATTCCGCCGATCCCGCTACCTGAGCCAGCCCGACCGCGTCGACCGCCGCGGGCGACACGAACACCTCGGGCGGGGCCACGCGGCGCTCACGGCAGCATTCCCCGAAGGCGTCGGCCCAGCGCTGGGAGTGAAACCCGCAGGCGCCGGCGCCGCCCAACCCCGCGATCAAGGTGTCGGCCACCGGCGTCGGTAGGACATCCAGCTCGCTCGGCCGGCAGAACGGCGTGTGGATGAACGCGCTGCTGCGGACATCGGGCCGCAGCCGGCGCAGCTCGGCCCCTACCAGCGAGAGTTGGTAGTCGTGGATGAGCACCGTGGCGCCGGGGGCCAACTCGGCGGCCGCCGCTTCGGCGAACTGCCGGTTGACGGCCACGAACGACGTCCACGCCTGGTGCCAGTGGCGGTCGAAACGCGGTCGTCGGGGCAGATCCCACAACCCGTGGACCAAGAACCACAGGGTTTGGTTGGCGATCACGTTGTAGTACTGGCGGAACTGGCTCGGGTCGATGGTCAGCGACCGCATCCGGTACCCCTCGGCCAGCACCTCGCCGGTTGCGGTGGCGGCCCGGTCAGCGTCACTGAGGGCGGTGGCCAGCCACAGGGCGTCGTGTTCCACCACCCCGGGGCCCAACACCGCGACCATCCCGCCGCTGGCTCGTTTGGGGACGAGATTCCCGTCCTGGTCGTGAACAAACGACACCGGCCCCCGGTTGGAGAGAACCGCGAGAGATGTCGTGCCGGAGGCGGGCATGCCCGAAGACCCTACCTAGCGCCCGCCATGGCAGCGGCACGCTTGGCCGAGCGGGCACGATGTTGGCGATGCCTCATGTCGTCGCCGCTCCGGACAAGTTCCGGGGTACCGCCACCGCACGCCAAGTGGCCGCCGCCATTGCCGCCGCGGCCGACCGGGCCGGTTGGAGCTGCGACCAGGCGGCCATCGCGGACGGCGGTGAGGGGCTGCTCGATGTGGTCCCGGGCCGGCGGCGCACCGCCGAGGTGATGGACCCGCTGGGCCGCCTGGTGACGGCCGGGTGGAAGCTCGACGGCTCCACCGCGGTGGTCGAAATGGCCCAGGCGTCGGGCTTGGCGCTGGTGGGCGGACCGGAAGGCAACGATCCCGTCAGCGCCGACACCGCCGGTACCGGCCAGCTCGTCGCCGCCGCGGTGAAGGCGGGGGCCAGGCGGGTGGTGGTGGGAGTGGGCGGTTCTGCTACCACCGATGGAGGCCTGGCGGCATTGCGCGCCCTCGAGCCCCACAGCCGCCTGCACGGGGTCCAGCTGATCGTGGCATGCGATGTGGAGACCCGCTTCCTCGACGCCGCCGCCATTTTTTCCCCCCAGAAAGGCGCCACGCCGACCGAGGTCGAACTCCTGGCCCGGCGCCTCGAGCGGCTGGCGTCGCTCTACCAGGACCAGTACGGCGTCGACGTGCGCCCGCTGACCGGCGGCGGCGCGGCGGGTGGCCTGGCGGGCGGGCTGGCCGCCATCGGGGCGGAACTGATGGCCGGGTTCGACGTCGTCGCCGATGCCGTCGACCTGGCCGAGCGGATGGAGGGCGCCGACCTGGTCGTGACGGGCGAGGGCCTGCTGGACGAACAGTCGTTCAATGGCAAGGCGGTGGGCGGTGTCGTTTCCCTCGCGTGCGAAGTGGGGGTGCCCGTGCTGGTCGTGGCGGGCGACATCGACTGGGACGGCGTGGGCGAATCCCCCGTGCCGTGCGTTTCGCTGGTCGAGCGGTTCGGTCGGGACCGTGCCCTGGCTGACACCTTGGCGTGTGTCGGCGAGGTGGTGGCGGAGCGACTGGCCGATCGAAGCGAGTAGCCGTCAGGCCGTCTTGCGCTCGGCCGAGGCGGGGTCCGGGGCCAGCGGAGGGCGCTCCGAGAGGGAGACCGTCACCGCTTCTTCCCCGGGGCGGACCAGGCGGGACTGCCAGGGCGGCACCGGTCCGGCCACGTCCAACACCGGTCCGGCCACGTCGGGCACCGGTCCGGCCACGTCGGGCACCAGTCCGGGCACGTCGGGCGCCCGCCCGGCCCGGCTGAGCGCCACCTGGACGATGGCGAGCGCCTGCGGCCCCAACTCAGCCAGCGGGCGGTTGCGGTGGATCCGCTCGCCCAGATCGCACTGGGCCAGGGCGGCCACGCCCCACCGCGCCGCCACGTCGATCACCAATCCGAGGTCGACGCCGTAGCCGTCGACGAAGGGCACCTGCTCAAGGACCTCGCGGCGGGCGGCGCACTCGCCCGCCAGCGGCTGGGCCAGGGCGGCCAGATGGGGGAACAGGGCGGCGATCAGCGGCCGGGCCACCAGTTCGGTCACCCTCCCGCCTTCCCCCGGCCGGCCGTCGAGGGGGCGGTCGTAGAAGCCCTTGACCAGCATCGTGTCGTCGCGGAGGAGGAGCGGCCCGAGCAGGCCGGTGACGAAATGCCCGGCGAATCCCCGGACGTCGGCGTCACAGAACACGACGAGGTCGCCGGTGGTCACGTGCACCGCCTTCCACATCGCCTGACCCTTGCCGCCCGGGCCGGCCGGGCCAACCGGGCCGGCCGGGCCGATGGCGGGGGGCGAGATCTCGGCCGCGACCATGACACCGGCCCCGGCGGCCCGGGCCGCATCCGCGGTGCCGTCGGTCGAGCCGTCGTCGATGACCACCAGCTCGTCCACCAGCGGCACCGGCCCCATCAACTCGGCTCGGATGACAGCCACCACCTGGCCCACGGTGGCCGCTTCGTTGCGGGCCGGGAGGCACACCGAAATGCGCCGGTCCCGCTTGGCCTCGACCAGTCGATCCAGCGGAAAATCGCGATGATGGTAGGAGCGCAACACCGGGCGCAGCTTGCCACGTCGCTGACCGCCGCCAGATTGACGTTGACGTGAGTGCCACTTTTGAGTAACGATGGGGGTTGCCATTTCATCCAGAGCGGTCGAGGGTTCGGGCCCGACGACGCCGCGGCAACCAGCATCGGCAAGGAGCCGGTGGCCAGGTGCCAATGCCCGGTTCGATGAGGAGGATCGTTGCCGTTTATCGAAGGACTTCGCTGTCGGGAATGTTCGCGCCCGTACCCGGCCGAGGCGCTGCATGTGTGCGAGTGGTGCTTCGGGCCACTCGAGGTGGTGTACGACTACGACGCCATCGCGGCGGTGATCAGCCCGGAGCGCGTCGCGGCCGGGCCCCAGACCATCTGGCGCTACGCCGATCTGCTGCCCGCCTCACGCGAGGGGGCGGTCGACCTGGGCGGCGGTTTCACACCCCTGGTGCGGGCCGACCGCCTGGCGGCCGAACTGGGCCTGGGCGAGCTGTGGATCAAGAACGACACCGTCAACCCGACGGGGTCCTTCAAGGACCGCGTCGTATCGGTCGCCCTGACCAAGGCCCGAGAGCTGGGCTTCAAGGTGGCCTCGTGCGCCTCGACTGGCAACCTGGCCAACTCGGTGGCGGCCCACGCGGCCCGGGCGGGGATGCAGTCGGTGGTGTTCATCCCGTCCAACCTGGAACCCGCCAAGGTGGTCAACACCGCCATCTTCGGCGGCCAGGTGGTGGCGATCGACGGCAACTACGACGACGTGAACCGGCTGTGCGCCGAGCTGGCGGGCCAGTACCACGACTGGGCCTTCGTCAACATCAACATCCGGGCCTACTATGCCGAGGGGTCAAAGACCCTGGCCTACGAGGTGGCCGAGCAGCTGGGGTGGCGAGCCCCTGACCACGTGGTCGTTCCCGTCGGCTCGGGGAGCCAGCTGTGCAAGATCGCCAAGGGATTCGAAGAGTTGGAGAAAGTGGGCCTGATCGCGCCGGGCGGCGGCCCGGCTGGGGCCGGTCGGGTCCGGGTGTCAGGGGCCCAGGCCGATGGTTGCTCGCCCGTCGCAGCCGCGTTCGCCTCTGGTGCCGACCATGTCCGGCCGGTGAAGCCCGCCACCATCGCCAAGTCCATCGCTATCGGCAACCCCGCCGATGGGATGTACGCCCTCGACGTTGTCCGGGAATCGGGCGGGGCAGTGGCGTCGGCCAGCGACGCCGAGATCGTCGAGGCCATCGCGTTGTTGGCCCGGACCGAGGGCATCTTCGCCGAAACGGCCGCGGGCGCGACCATCGCGGTGCTGGCCAAGCTGGCCGCGGCCGGGGTCATCCGGCCCGATGAGCAGGTCGTCGCCTACGTGACCGGCAACGGCCTGAAGACCCTTGACGCGGTGGCGCCGGGATGCGGTCCCACCGTCACCATTCCCCCGACCATGGAAGCCTTCGCGGCAGCCGGCTTGAAAGGTGTTGACCAATGACGGTCAAGGTGCGTATCCCAACCCAACTGCGGACCCTCTCCGCCGGCGCCAGCGAGGTAGGCGTCGACGGACAAACAGTCGCCGACGTGCTGACCGCTTTGGAATCGGCCCACCCCGGGTTCAAGGACCGCCTGTTCGATGGGTCCGGGGGGCTGCGGCGCTTCGTCAACGTGTTCGTGGCCGACGAGGACGTGCGGTTCCTGCAGGGCCTGGCCACGCCGGTCGCCGAGGGCGCCACCGTCTCCATCGTCCCTGCCGTCGCCGGGGGGTAAACGGGGCACGCCGGGGGCCAGTCGGGGGCCAAACGGGCCGTCCCTGGTTGCGTTCCGCCGCCCGAGGCGGTTAACTGTTAGCACTCAGACATCGAGAGTGCTAATCGTTCGCCAACGGAGGGAACAAGACAGCATGGCCAAGCTGATTGCATATGACGAGACGGCCCGTCGGGCCTTGGAGCGGGGGATGAACCAGCTCGCGGACGCGGTGCGGGTCACCCTGGGACCTAAGGGCCGCAACGTGGTGCTGGAGCGCAAGTGGGGATCCCCCACGATCACCAATGACGGCGTGTCCATCGCCAAGGAGATCGAGCTCGAGGACCCGTACGAGAAGATCGGCGCCGAGCTGGTCAAGGAAGTCGCCAAGAAGACCGACGACGTCGCCGGTGACGGCACCACGACCGCCACGGTGCTGGCGTGGGCCATGGTCCGCGAAGGACTGCGCAACGTGGCCGCGGGCGCCAACCCCATGGGCCTGAAGCGGGGCATCGAAGAGGCAGTCGAGGCCGCCGTGGCCAGCCTCAAGGACATCTCCCGCGAGACCGAGACCAAGGAGCAGATCGCCCAGGTGGCGTCCATCTCGGCCGCCGATCCCGAGATTGGCGGCATGATCTCCGAAGCCATCGACAAGGTGGGCAAGGACGGCGTCATCACCGTCGAGGAGTCCCAGACCTTCGGGATGGAGATGGAACTGGTCGAGGGCATGCGCTTCGACAAGGGCTACATCTCGCCCTACTTCGTGACCGACGCCGACCGCATGGAAGCGGTCCTGGACGATCCCTACATCCTGTTCGTGGCCTCCAAGATCTCCGCCGTGCGGGACCTCCTCCCGGTGCTGGAGAAGGTCATGCAGGGCGGCAAGCCGCTGTTCATCATTGCCGAGGACATCGAAGGCGAGGCCTTGGCGACGCTGGTCGTCAACAAGATCCGGGGCACGTTCAAGAGTGTGGCCGTCAAGGCCCCGGGCTTCGGTGAGCGCCGCAAGGCCATGCTGGCCGACATGGCCATCCTCACGGGCGGCCAGGTCATCAGCGAAGAGGTCGGTCTCAAGCTGGAAAACGTCACCCTGGACCTGCTGGGCCGGGCCCGCAAGATCGTGGTGACCAAGGACGAGACCACCATCATCGAAGGTGGCGGGGCCGAGGCGGACATCAAGGGCCGGGTCAACCAGATCAAGGCCGAGATGGAGCACACCGACTCGGACTACGACACCGAGAAGCTGCAGGAGCGCCTGGCCAAGCTGTCCGGCGGTGTCGCGGTCATCAAGGTCGGGGCGGCCACTGAGGTCGAGCTGAAGGAGAAGAAGCACCGCATCGAGGACGCGGTGTCCACCACCAAGGCGGCAGTCGAGGAAGGCGTGGTTCCCGGAGGCGGCGTAGCGCTGCTGCGGGCCCAGGCCCGGATCAACGACCGGGCCGAGAAGCTCGAGGGCGACGAAGCCACCGGGGCCCGCATCGTGGCCAAGGCGGTCGAGGAGCCGCTGAAGCAGATCGCGGTCAACGCGGGCATGGAAGGCGGCGTCGTGGTCGAGAAGGTCCGCAACCTCGAGGGTGCCAACGGGCTCAACGCGGCCACTGGCGAGTACGAGGACCTGTTCAAGGCTGGTGTCATCGACGCCGCCAAGGTCACCCGTTCGGCCCTGCAGAACGCCGCGTCGATCGCCGCCCTGTTCCTCACCACCGAGGCGGTCATCGTCGACAAGCCCGAGGAGAAGTCCGGTGGCAACCCCGGCGCGGGCATGGAGGACTACTAAATCCGGCTGACAGCTGGTTGGAAGGGCGCCCCGGACCGGGGCGCCCTTTCTTTCTGTCCGGGCTCCGTAGAATCGACCATCGTGAGTCAACCGCTGACGCCTGGTGAGGGCTGGGGGGTCCTGCACCTGTTCTGCAAGATTGGATCGTCCGCCGATCCCGAGGCCGTCGTGGCCGCGGTCAAGGCGGCTCAAGCGGCTGAGCACCAGGTGGTGACCTTCTCCGTGTTCGGGCACAAGGCCGACCTCGGGCTGATGGCGCTGGGGCCGGACTGGGGCATCCTGCGATTGCTGCAGGCCGGACTCGAGGGGGCCGGGCTCGACCTGGTCCACTCCTACGTCTCACTGACCGAGGTGTCAGAGTACGCCAAGGGCATGCCCGAGGAGCACTTGCGCACCCGGCTGTATCCGGTGCTACCGCCGAGGGGAAAGCGGGCCTTCTGCTTCTACCCCATGTCGAAGCGCCGGGCCGAAGGGCACAACTGGTACGCCCTGCCCTTCGACGAACGCAAGGAGCTGATGATGGGCCACGGTCGGGTGGGCCGGACCTTCGCGGGCCGGGTGGTCCAGGTGATCACCGGCTCGACCGGCTTGGACGACTATGAGTGGGGGGTCTCGTTGTTCGCGACCGCACCCGATGATCTGAAGGACGTGGTCTACACCATGCGCTTCGACGAGGCGTCGGCCCACTACGCCGAGTTTGGCCCGTTCTTCACCGGCATCGTGGGCGAGATCGGAGAGGTGCTGGCCCAGGTGGGTCTGGCGTCGGGCTGATGGGCGATCTGGCCGTCCTGCGCCGGACGATCTTGCAGCTGGATCGGGTGGTGGTGGCCTTCAGCGGCGGGGCCGATTCCGCCTTCCTGGCCTGGGTGGCGGCCGACACCCTCGTCGCCGACCGGATGGTGGCGGCTACCGCGGTGTCGCCGTCGCTGGCACCAAGCGAGCTGGCCGACTGCGAACGGCTGGCGGGCGAGTGGGGTATGCGGTGGCTCCCGGTCGAGACCCGCGAGCTCGACCGGCCGGAATACGTCGCCAACGGTGGCGATCGCTGTTACCACTGCAAGGCCGAGCTGATGGACACGCTGGCCCCCCTGGCGGCGGGGATGGACGCGACGGTCGTGCTGGGCGTCAACCTCGATGACCTGGGTGATCACCGGCCGGGCCAGAAGGCGGCGGCCGAGCGCGGCGCCCGATTCCCCCTGGTCGAGAGCGGGTTCACCAAGTCCGACGTTCGGGAGGCGTCGCGCCGTCTGGGCCTGTGGACCTGGGACAAGCCCGCGGGCGCGTGCCTGGCGTCGCGCCTGCCGTACGGGACGCCCGTGACCGTCGGACGGCTGGAATCGGTGGCCGCGGCCGAGGCAGGGTTGCGCCGGTTGGGCTTCACCCAGCTGCGGGTCCGCCACTACGGCGACCTGGCCCGAATCGAACTGCCCGACGCCGACTTGGCGGCCGCGGTCAGCTGCAAGGATGAACTGGTCGCGGCGGTGCAGGCCGCAGGCTATCGGTACGTCACCCTGGATCTGCAGGGGTTCCGGTCGGGCAACCTCAACCGGGCGTTGGGCGCCATTGGGCGGCTGACGTGACGGCAGACACGGTTGATGTGGGCTACCATGCCACCGCCCTGGCGGAGGGGATCGAGGCGGCCCTGCCGGGATGGGTCGAGCGCAGCGTGGCCAGCATCATGACGACGTGGGCGGGCGCGGTTCCCCCTGCGGTGGCCGAGCAGGCCCGGGTGGCAGGCCGTCACGCGGCGGCCGAGGTCGGCCCCCAGGTGCGGGCATTGCTCGAGGCGGACATCGACGACCAACGCACCACGCCGCTCGCCATCGTCCGTCAGGCCGCGGTCCGCTATCCGACCGATGTCCTGGTCGAGGCGGACGTGCCTGCCGTCGTGCGGGACGAAGGGGCGGAGGAACTCTTTCCGGTCGACCGATACGACCTGGTTCCGGCCTCGTTCGCCGACCTCGACCCAGCGCTGGCCGATGCCGGCCTGCGTTGGGGGGCGGCCAAGGCGTTCGAGCACAAGCGCCGCCACGGTGGTGGGCAATGACCGGCACCGTGGCCTATGTCCCCGACCTGATGGACCGCTCCAAAGTGGCGTCGGTCGGCCCGGTCACCTTTGTCAACCATCCCGCCGACCTGCCCGTCGCTTCGGAGGGGGCCACGCTGGTCGTCGTCGACCTGAGCCGGCCCGGCGTCCTCGAGGTGCTGGCCGCCATCAAGGCCCCCACCGTCGGATTCGGCCGCCACGACGACCGGGAGCGCCTGGCCGCGGCCACGGCCGCGGGATGCGACCGGGTTTTGGCCCGCAGCGCCTTCTTCAGCCAGGTTTCGCAGCTACTGAGCAGTCCGTGACGGGGGGTTTTGTGGGGATTGAAGCGTTTGTGTGCACCTGCCGTCGCTATTTCAATCCAGGCCCCACAAACTCGTGAATCCCCACAAAGCAGGGGAGCCGGGGTTCACCACACCAGGAGTTGACGCGACGGCGGCGCCGGCCAAGCTACCGGCCCTTCTTTTTCCCCCTCTTCCCGCGCTTCGACGACGGGTCGGGTAGGGCCAGCAGGCCCTGGCCGGTGTTGCTCAAGGGCTCGTTCGACGCCTGGGTCCACCCGGCCGAGGAAACGTTGCGCTGCTCGAAGAAGAGACAGCCCTCCGGGCAGGCGAAGGGGTTCTCCTGATTGACGCTGAGCCGGCAGCGTTCGACCGCCTCGCCCGTAGGCGTGCTTCGTTTCAAGTAGTGCCGACAGTCGGCGCGGACGGCCATGGCGAACATCATCGCATGCCACCGCCACCCCGGCGGGGCAGCGCGGACCGGCCCAACGGAGGGGTCCCGCCCTTGGGGCGGCCACCGGTCCTAGGCTGCGCGTATGTCGCATCGGCTGCTCGTGATAGGCGGCGACGCGGGCGGCATGGCGGCGGCGTCGACGGCCCGCCGCCGTGGGGCCGATTTCGAGATCGTGGCGCTCGAGCAGGGGCGGCACACCAGCTACTCGGCGTGCGGAATCCCCTATGTGATCAGTGGGGACGTGTGGGCGCTGGACGAACTGGTGGTGCGGACACCGCAACAGTTCCGGGACAAGTTCCGCATCGACGTCCGCACCGGCCACCGGGCCATGGCGATCAACCTCGACAAGCGCACGGTCGAGGTCAGGAACCTGGCCCAGGAACGCACCTACACGTTGGGCTTCGACCTGCTGCACATCGCCACGGGCGCCCGCCCCGTACGTCCGCCAATTCCCGGCATCGACGGCCCGCATGTGTACGGAGTGCAGACACTGGACGACGCCGCCCACCTGCTGGATGCCATCAAATCGGGCGCGTGCGACCAGGTGGTGGTGGTCGGCGCGGGGTACATCGGCTTGGAGTTGGCGGAGGCGTTTGTCAAGCGCCAGGCATCGGTCACGGTGGTCGAGCAAGGGGCAGAGGTCATGGGGACCCTCGACCCCGACATGGGCGCCGAGGTGGGCGTGGCCATGCGCCAGCATGGGATCACGCTCCACACCGGCGAGGCGGTCACCGCCATCGAGCCCGGGGCGGTCATCACGACCCAGCGGACCATTCCCGCCGACCTGATCATCCTCGGTCTCGGGGTCGAGCCCAACGCTGACCTGGCGGCCGAGGCGGGCGTTGCCACCGGTGTCAAAGGCGCGATCACCGTCGACCGCCGTCAACAGACGTCGGTCGAAGGCATCTGGGCCGCGGGCGACTGTTGCCAGTCCCGCTCCATCGTCACCGGTGAAGCGATGTACGTGGCTCTGGGCACCGTGGCCAACAAACAGGCGCGAGTGGCGGGAATCAATATCGCGGGCGGCTATGCCACCTTCCCGGGGGTGGCGGGGACGGCGATCACCAAGCTGTGCTCCCTCGAGGTGGGCCGCACCGGAGTCAACGAACGCGAGGCCCGGGCCGCCAATCTCGAGTACGTCGTGGCCAAGGTGGAGAGCACGACCAGGGCGGGTTACTACCCCGGGGCGGCCACGATCACCGTCAAGCTGCTGGCCGAGCGGGGGTCGGGGCGGATCCTCGGGGGCCAGGTGGTGGGCAACGAGGGCACGGCCAAGCGCATCGACGTCCTCGCCACCGCCATCACCGCCGGGATGACGGCCGAGGATATCGTGTACCTGGATCTGTCGTACGCCCCGCCGTTCTCCCCCCTGTGGGACCCGGTGCAGCAGGCCGCCCGTCGGGCGGTCGCACTTCAGGAGGGCCGTCGCAAGTAAGCGCGGTTTGAGGCCCGTGGCCCGTGGCCCGTGGCCCGTGGCCCGTGGCCCGACCTCGCGGGATAGCCTCCGAGGCAATGGCGAGCAGGCCGGCCAACGCCCACGATCTCCTGCGCTGGAGCGAGGCCCTCTCGGGAATCGCCCGCACCGGCCTCGGATTCAGCGACAACCTGTACGAGCGGGAGCGCTTCGAAGAAGTCCTGAAGGTGGCGGCCGACATACGGGTGGCCGCGGGACTCGAGTTGGAGGCCGAGGTCCTGGTCGAGGAGTGGCTGCGTTCGGTCGGCCAAGGGGTGCCGGGCTATGTGACACCGAAGGTGGCGGTGGGCGCGGTGGTGGGCAACGACCAGGGCCAGATCCTCCTCATCCAGCGGGCTGACTCGGGGGTGTGGCTGTATCCCACCGGGTGGGCCGATATCGGCTACTCGGCGTCGGAGGTGGCCGCCAAGGAGGTGTTCGAGGAGACCGGGATCGAGGTGGAGCCACTGCGGCTGATCGCGGTGCTCGACGGGCTCCGGTTGGGGTTCACGACCGTGCCGCTGTACTCGCTGGTGTTCCACTGCCGGGCAGTGGGTGGGACCCTCGAGCGGCATCCGCTCGAGACAAGGGATGTGGGGTGGTTTTCCGAGGACGAGTTGCCCTCGCCCCTGGCGGGGGCCGAGCGCTGGCGGCCGGCCGCCTTCGCGGCCATCCGGGGTGAGCCGGTTGACGTGGTGTTCGACCGGCCCCGCAAGCCGCCGTGGCGGGACGGGGGTGGCAACGGTCCGGGCCGCTGATTGAGCCCTGGCGGCCGCGGCGGGCGGGACGGCTGCTGGCGGCCGCGGCGGGCGGGACGGCTG
>JALYXV010000168.1 GCA_030947025.1 Actinomycetota bacterium
GCCTCACGGAAGCCGGCCCCCACCGCGGCCAGCACGTCGCGATCAGCCAGCCGGGCCGCTCCCACCAAGGCGGCGTGTTGGACATACCGGGTGGGATCGGAGACGAACATGGCCTTGCCCGCCTCGATCATGGCCTGTCGGGCCGGGCCCGCAGTCGTGGCCTGGTCGAGGAACTTCAGCAGCTGTTGCGGGGTGCGAGCCACCCGGCTGACACCGGCATCCTGCATCTCCGCCGTGTTTTCCTTACCGTGGCCGGCGATGGGACGGAAGCTGATGATGGGCAGCCCGACCGACAGGGCCTCCATGGCGGTCAGCCCCCCGGCGTTTTCGACCAGGGCGTCGGTGGCGGCCATCAGGGCGGGCATGTTGTCGGTCCAACCCAGGGCGCGGCCGCCTGACATTCGGCTCAGCCGTTCCTGCAGGCGCTCGTCGCGCCCGCACACCACGATGGGGACGAAGCGACCGCTGGTCGCGATGGTCTTGAACGTGCTGGCCACATCGCCCACGCCCCAAGACCCGGACACGATGAGCACGGCCCGATCGTCGGCCCCCAGCCCCAGCTCGGCCCGGGTGGCGGCCCGGTCCTGGGGCTCGGCGAAGCGGGGGGAGACCATGGGCCCGGTCGCGATGGACGGCCGGCCGCTCTTGGCCTCTGCTACTGCGGCGGGATGGGGGTGCACGGCCAGGTTGAGGTCGATCCCTGGATGGGTCCACAGGGGGTGGACGCCGAAATCGGTTATGAAGTTGATGGTGGGGACCTGGAGCCGGCCCGCCTGGCGGAGTTGCCCGAGCACCACCGAGGTCAAGGGATAGGTCGACACGATCACATCAGCCTGGTACTCGTTGGCCCAGCGCAGCAGGTGGGGACCGGTCAGCCGGGCCATGAACCGGCCGAGGGGCGGGCATAGTGCGGGCAGGCGGTACCAGAGCCGGTAGGTGAGGTCGTAGGTCCACGCCACGTACCTCATCTGGAACTCGTAGCTGGACTTGAGCAGCGAACCAATTCGCAGTGGCGCGGAGGTGAGGAAGTCCCGCATCTCGGCCTGGTGGCCCTCGGCCTTCAGCCTCCGGACCAGCTCCCGGGCGGCGCCGTCATGCCCCGCTCCCATGCTGGCCGAGACCACCAGGACACGGGTCTGCACGGGGGAAAGGATAGCCGTCGGTTCCCTTCATGGCTCGGCTTAACTGACTCTTGGCACTACCGCAACGGGCAAATATCCAAACAGCGAGTCATGGCGGTGGCTCGGATCGACGCCCCCGGGCGCGATGAGTCGTGGCGGGCGCGGTCCGTCACGGGCCCAGTGGTCGACCGGAGCCGGTCATTGACGTTCGCCGTCGGGGCCGGGCCCGGAGGTGGCGGGCGGCGGGCCAGGGAACGACGGCGCGCCCCGTGGTCTGATAGCGGAGGTTGTCTCCCTGGTGGCGGGCCAGCCAGGCCGGCTTGTTGAGCACAAACCCGAGGGGCCCGACGCCGACGAAGTCGCCCGTCAGCTTGGCTTCCAGGGAGGTGGTGTCGCCGTCTCGGTCGGCGCCTGTCCAGGCCGCCAGAAAGTTGGTGATCTCGGTCACGGGTCGGTCCTTTCGCTGTCTGGGTGGGATTGGGGGCTGGTGGGCTCGGCCACGTTCAGTTGCAACCGGCCCAGCAGGTCGCCCAGGGTGGCGACCTCTTCGTCGGAGACGCCCGCCCGCAAGCGTCGGTCGAAGGCCATGACCGCGTGGACGAACCGTTGGAATGCGGCGTCGCCCTTGTCGGTCAGCTCCACCACGTGCACGCGCCGGTTGTTGGGGTTGCGGCTCCGCCGCACCAGGCCGTCAGCCTCCATCCGGTTCAGGTGATGGGTCAGAGTCGGACCCTCGATGCCGACCGCCTCGGCCAGCTCCCGCTGCATGCCGTGGCGGTGCGCCTTCAACGACACCAAGACCAGCCACTCGGGCAGTGATCCGCCCACCTCGGCCAGCGAGTCGTCGAACGCCCGGCTGACCAGCTTGGCAGTGCGCGTGACCGTGAGCCCGATTGGTTCCGTCTGCGGTACAGCCATGGGTGTCTAGCATAGACATCAAAGCGTGTGATGTCTATCTGTTTCTTGGCACGGCACGGCACGGTGGGCCGAGCCGCGTCCGGCCGGTTCCTCCGCCCAGCGCTTCGCCTTTTCCCCCTGGTTGTGAACACCGGAGATACCGTGACGGCATGCGAGTGCCGCTGACGATCGACCACTTCCTGGACCGGGCCGCGCGGGCGTACGGGGACCGCACCGCGGTGGTTGACGAGCCAGGGACGGCCGGGTCGCTGGAGGCGGTCACGTATCGGGACCTGGTCGGGCGAGCCCGGGGCATGGCCCGGGCGCTGGACGAGATGGGCGTCGACCAGGGCGAGCGGGTCGCCATCGTGAGCCCCAACGCGGCCCGGATGCTCATCTCCTTCTACGGCGTGAGCGGATACGGGCGGGTGCTGGTACCGATCAACTTCCGGCTCAATACCGAGGAGGTCAAGTACATCGTGGCCCACTCCGGTGCGTCGGTGCTGCTCGTCGACCCCGAGCTGGACGAGGCGCTCGGCACGGTGACGGCCAAGGAACGCATCGTGCTCGACGGCCACGCCGACCGGGAGCTGTTCGCCCCGGCCCCGGCCGATGGCCCCGGGGCTCCGATTTCGTGGGAGCCGGACGAAGATGCCACCGCCAGCATCAACTACACCAGCGGCACGACCGCCCGGCCCAAGGGAGTGCAGCTGACGCACCGCAATTGCTGGCTCAACGCCGCCGTCTTCGGATGGCACGCCGCGGTCACCGATCGCGACGTGTACCTGCACACCTTGCCGATGTTCCACTGCAACGGATGGGGGATGCCGTTTGCGGTCACCGCCATGGGCTGCCCGCAGATCGTGCAGCGCAAGATCGACGGGGCGGAAATCCTGCGGCGGATCGCGACCCACGGGGTGACGCTGCTCTGCGGTGCCCCGGCGGTCGTGGCCGCGGTGCTCGAAGCTGCGACCCGGCGGCGAGCCCGGGGCGAGGAGGTGGCCGGACGAGGGCGGGTGCGAATCGTGGTGGCCGGGGCGCCGCCACCGTCGAAGGTGATCGAGCGGGTGGAGACCGAGCTGGGGTGGGAGTTCATCCAGATCTACGGGTTGACGGAAACGGCACCACTGCTCACGGTGAACCGGGCTCGGCCCGAGTGGGACTCGCTCGCGGTGGCCGAGCGGGCCCGACGGTTGTCGCGCGCCGGCGTGCCCGCGGTCGGGGTGCGGGTCGAAGTGGACACCGACGGCGAGGTGCTGGCCCAGGCCAATCACGTCTTTGCCGGGTACTGGGAGCAGCCGGCGGAGACCGCGGCCGCGATGGAAGGCGGCTGGTTCCACACCGGCGACGGCGGGCATATGGAGGACGGCGGCTACCTGGTCATCTCCGACCGGAAAAAGGACGTGATCATTTCCGGGGGAGAGAATGTCTCGTCGATCGAGGTGGAGGACTGCTTGTATCAGCATCCGGCAGTGGCCGAGGTGGCGGTTATCGGGGTCCCGAGCGAGAAGTGGGGCGAAACGGTTACCGCCCTGGTCGTGCCACGGCCCGGATCGGCGGTCGAGGAGGCGGAGCTGATCGCGTTCGCCCGTTCTCGGCTGGCCCATTTCAAATGCCCTACAACGGTGGAGTTCCGTGACAGCCTGGTTCGGACTGCGACCGGGAAATTGCAGAAGTTCAAACTGCGCCAGCCGTATTGGGAAGGCCGCGAGCGCCGAGTCAATTAGCTGCCTCCCATGATCGAGCGGCAGAGAGTAGCCAGCGGGTCGCCTTACGAAGATCGGATCGGGTTTAGCCGCGCCCTCCGGATCGGAGAACGGGTCCTTGTGGCTGGAACTGCGCCGGTATGGCCCGACGGCGAGGTCAACCCCGACCCGGGTGCGCAGGCCCGTCGCTGCCTGGAGATCATCGCCGAGGCGCTGGCGGCCTTGGGAGCAAGCTGGGCCGACGTGGTCCGCACCCGCGTGTACCTGGTCGATGCCGCCGACGCTGACGCGGTGGGAGTCGCGCACGGCGAGGCATTCCGACCGCACCGGCCGGTCGCCACGATGGTCGTGGTGTCAGCCCTTCTGGATCCCCGCTGGCGGGTCGAGATCGAGGCTGAGGCAGTCGTCGCACCGTGACACACTCGACGGAGGTTTTGGAAACCCAAGGAGGAAAATCATGTACACGCCTTCCCAGCAGGCGTTCGCGTTTGCCGAGATGGTTGGCTCCGAGGATCTCGTAAACGGGACCGCCACCGCGCTGGAGCAAGCGCTGGCAACGAAGGTCGATAATTATCTGCTGAACACTGGTCTTGTCGCATTGATCGGTAACTGGTCACGGGTGTGGGGTCCGTGCGTGTGGCAGGCGCCGCAATCCGAGGTCGCGGACAATGCCATGATGGTGGTCCACTCCACGGACACAAGCACCTACGTCGTCGCGGTCGCAGGCACGAATCCCGCCTCGACCTATGACATCATGATCGAGGATCTCGAGGTCGACCCCCTTACGCCTTGGACCTATGGGGGTAGCAATGATGCCAGCATCGCAACAGGCACCAGCGTCGGCGTATCGATCCTCCTCAACGATATGGTCGACCCCCAAACCCAGGATTCACTCAAAGATTTCCTGGCCGCGGCAGACAGCACCAGCGCACAACTGGTCTTCACCGGCCACAGCCTGGGGGGTGCATTGGCGCCCGCCTTGGCGCTCGCCTTGTTCAACCCGGACGGGGCGTTATCGGGGTCCGGCTGGGACCTGGCTAGCGTCGTGGTGCACGCCACCGCCGGGCCCACCGCGGGGGACCAGGGCTTTGTCGATCTGTTTGCCGCGACCTTCCCGCCCGTTGACGGATTCAACACCTTGACGTGGAACAGCCTCGACGTCGTCCCGCACGCCTGGTCGGCGACGACCTTCACGACCGCGGTTCTCAATGGGATCTATGGTTCCAATCTCCCGGCTTCGTCCTGCATCGAGACCGTAATGGCCAAGCTCGTCGCCCTGCTGCCAGAACCCAACCCCTACGTTCAGCTTCCGAACAACGGTCCATTTCAGGGCACGTTCCAGCCCGCGTCGTTCTCCGATCCGACGTGCGCCTTCCTGGCGCAGATCATCTATCAGCACATCAACGCCTACTATGACTACCTGACTCCTGGTCTGACCTCGATCCTGAGCCCGACGAATCCTCTTACCGGACTAGGCAAATTCGGCGTGGAGTTGATTTGCGGCCAGATCGAGGAGAAATACTGTGGCTTGTGAGACGGCAGGACACGCTTCGCGTGCCAGCCGACGCGCAGCCGACGTGCAGCCGCGCGCCAGCCGACGCGCAGCCGACGCGCTGCCGAACGCGCTACCGATGAGCTAGCGGCGGCCACCCAGGCGCCGGTCGGCGATGAGGTCGGCTACCAGCCCGGTCCAGCCGGTCTGGTGTGACGCCCCCAGGCCTTTCCCATTGTCTCCATGGAAGTATTCATGAAAGGGGATGAGGCCGCGCCACAGCGGGTTTTCCTGGAATAGCTGCTGCTCGCCCAATACCGGCCGTCGCCCATCCGGCCCAGGTAGGAACAGGTTGACCAGCCGGCGGGCCAGGTCGTCGGCCACTTGGGCGAGGGTCATCTCATGGCCCGAGCCGGTCGGGAATTCGACGGTGAAGTCGTCTCCAAGGCTGGCGTGGAAGCGGCCCAAGGCCTCAATGAGGAGATAATTGAGAGGGAACCAGATCGGGCCCCGCCAGTTGGAGTTGCCGCCGAATAGGTAGTTGGTAGACTCGGCCGGTTCATAGTCCAGGGTGCTCATCAAACCGGGCAGATCGATAGTGAGTGGCTGGTCGCGGTGGCGGCACGACAGCGACCGCAAACCGTACGGTGACAGCAGCTCCGCTTCGCTCAACACCCGGCTCAGGATGCGGCGCATTTGTTCGGGGCCGACAACCGACAACAACCTTGCGTCCCCCGCCAGAGGATCGGCAATATGAGCGACGCAGCTGGCATAGTCCGGCCGGTTGGCGAGAAACCAGCGCATCCGGGACGCGAACTGGGGGAGGCGGTGCAGGACATCGCCGTTAAGCCGCGTGACGGCGAAGAGCGACACCACGCCGACCATCGAGATCGCCCGAATGGGCAGGGTGCGGCCGTCCTCGAAGTTGAGCACGTCGTAGAAGAAGCCGTCCTGTTCATTCCAGAGGCCCTGGGTACGCATGGCCGATGCGATGTAGGTGAAGTGCTCGAAGAACTTGGTGGCCACGTCCTCGTACACCGGGTCATGGACCGCCAGGGTGAGGGCGATCTCCAGCAGGTTCAAGCAATACATGGCCATCCAGGCGGTGCCGTCGGACTGCTCGAGGTGACCCATGACCGGCAGCGGTTTGGATCGGTCGAACAGGCCGATGTTGTCCAGGCCCAGGAAGCCGCCCTCGAAGACATTCTGGCCTTGGGCGTCCTTCCGGTTGACCCACCAGGTGAAGTTGAGGACCAGCTTGTGGAAGATCCGTTCCAGGAATCCGAGGTCGCCCGCGTCGGGCTCACCCCGGGCGGCCCGGGCGGCGACGTCAATCCGGTAGATACGGAGGGCGGCCCAGGCCTGGACGGGAGGGTTCACGTCGTCGAAGGACCACTCGTAGGCCGGGAGCTGGCCGTTGGGATGCATGTACCACTCCCGGCCGAGGAGGATCAGCTGCGATTTGGCGAATTCCGGGTCGAGGTGGGCCAGGGCCACACATTGAAAGGCGAGGTCCCAGGCGGCGTACCAGGGGTATTCCCAGGCATCGGGCATCGAGATGACGTCGTGGTTGTTGAGGTGCATCCACGCCGCGTTGCGCCCGTGCCGGCGGGATTCCGGAGGCGTGGGCTGACCGGGGTCGCCGTCGAGCCACCGGGCCACGTCGTAGTGGAAGAACTGCTTGCACCAGATCATCCCGGCGAAGGCCTGGCGCATGACCGCCCGCTCGTCGTCGGTGGCATTGACGGGCGCAAGCGAATGGTAGAAGTCGTCCGCCTCGGCCCGGCGGGCCGCCATCACCCGCTCGAAGTCGGCGCCGAGCAGCCCTGCCGGGGGCACTCCCCGGGGCTCGGATGCCGGCCCGGGCCCCGACAGGGGTCCCGACGGCGGCGCCGGTGAGAAGCGCAGGCGCAACTCGACCTCGCCGCCCGCCGGTACGGTCAGGTGGTAACGAAGCGCCGCCTTGGTGCCCCGCTGCGCCGGGTTGACCGAGGCCGCCCCGTTGATCACGTGGTCCCCGATAGCATCCTTGGGGAACGCAGGGCTCTCCTTCGTTTGCCAGAGCCCGGCCGCATTGGACTCGTTGTCGCAGAAGAGCGGCTCGATCAGGTCGGGCCCGGGCCCGGCGGCATACAGCACCCTTTTCCCCAGCCTGTGCTGCTCCGCGACGAGCGTCACACCGTCAGGGCTGGTCGACGCCACCCTGATCTCGGGCTTGTTGAGATCGACCCCCCACGACCACAGGTTCCGGAACCAGATCGTCGGCAGCACGTCGATCGTCGCCTCTTCCGGCCCCGCGTTGCGCACCCTGATTCGCCACAGCAGGTCCTGCGGGTCGGCCTTGGCCCACTCCACCTCGACTGCCCAGAACCGGTCGTCGGCGAAGATGCCCGTTTCCACTAATTCGTATTCAGGATCGAGGCGGCTGCGCCGGCGATTCTCGGCCACCAGCTCCTCGTAGGGGAACCGGCCCTGGGGGTAGTGGTAGCGCCACCGGAGGTAGGAGGCGGTCGGGGTCGCGTCGAGGTACCACCAGTACTCCTTGACGTCCTCACCGTGGTTGCCCTGTTCCCCGGTGAGCCCGTACATGCGCTCCTTCAAGATCGGGTCCCGGCCGTTCCACAGGGCCAGGGCCAGGCACACGGTCTGCCCCTCGTCGCACATCCCGGCCATCCCGTCCTCGCTCCAGCGGAACGCCCGACGGTGGGCGTGCTCGAACGGGAAGTAGTTCCACGCCGAGCCGGCGGCGCTGTAGTCCTCTCGGACCGTTCCCCACGCCCGTTCCGCCAGGTACGGACCCCAGTGCCGCCACGGAGCTGCCCAGCCGTCAGCCTCGGCCAACCGGTCCCGCTCGGCTCCGGCCCCCCCGGCTCCGGCCCCCCCGGCTCCGGCCCCCCCGGCTC
>JALYXV010000203.1 GCA_030947025.1 Actinomycetota bacterium
GGGCCGGGGCGGCGCCCGCGGCCCACTCGCCCGGCCCAGCCCACGTACCGGGTGCAGCCCATGTACCGGGCGCCGCGGCCCGGAAATGCTGCGCGCCTGACCGCAGGATGAAGTCGTCGGGCGTCAACGCCGGGACCCGGAGTGGTGCGCCGACGGTGGGACCGGCCCCGGGCGCGGTTCCCACCCACCGCAGCCTCCCGACACCGGCGGCAGCACGGCAATCTCGTCGCCCTCACCGACGGGAGCGTCCAGCTCGGTCGGCTCACCGTTGAGCCACACCCGGCACTGCCCCAGCACGGCGACAAAGTGCGCCCCATGGCGGGCGCCCGCCTCGGCCAGCACAGCACCAACGGTACCGGCATTGATCGTCTCGGCCGACGTGGAGGCGGCCTCGCGAGCAGCAGCGAAGAGGCGGAGGGTAGCCATTGGACCCGTCAGAGGTGCAGCCCTTTTCCCAATCTGACCTCGAAGGTGCGTCCCGGTGAGCGGGATGAGGTTAGCCGCGCCCCGGCGTGGCCGTGCTTGACTCTGGGCGTGACCCGTCTGCTACTGCTCCGCCACGGCGAGTCGACGTGGAATACGCAGGGCCGCTGGCAGGGTTTTGCCGACCCACCCCTGTCCCCTCGGGGCAAGGATCAGGCCCGGTCGGCCGGGCCGCTCCTTGCACCCTTGGGAATATCGGCGGTGGTGTCCTCGGATCTGCGGCGAGCCCGGGGCACGGCCCAACTGATCGCCGCCGCCCTCCCATCGATTGGACCGATCGGCATCGAGCCTGGCCTGCGGGAGTACGACCTGGGCGCTTGGAGCGGGCTCACCCGCGACGAGATTGAGACAGCCTGGCCGGGCGGGGTGGAGGACTGGCGCAATGGCCGGCTGCCGGGCACCCCGGGAGGGGAAAGGAGGGCCGCGTTCGTCGACCGTATCTCCGCCGCATTGGCGCGGGTGGCCGCGGCCCGGCCGGACCAGACGGTTCTCGTCGTCAGCCACAGCGGCGTCATCAGGGCCGTGGCCCACTCCCTGGGCCAGCCGCCCCAGCGGTTCCCCCAGTTGGCGGGGCTCTGGGTCGAAGCCGGACCGGGTGGCTTCCGGGCCGGCCCGGTTGTGTCCCTGCTCGATCTCAACCAGACCGTGACCGACGAGGGAGAAGGCGCCGCGCACCTCCCGCCTGCCGTTGTGGACACACCCGGCCAGTAGCTTCAATGGCATGAAGGTCGAGGTCGTCCGCAGCTCCCGGCGGCGCAAGACGGTGCAGGCCCGCCGGGTCAACGGCGTGCTCCGGGTGTCGATCCCCGCCAGCATGACCAAGGTTGAAGAGGACCGGTGGGTCACCGAGATGGTCCGCCGGGTCGAGCGCCGGCAGGCGACCGACGAGATCGATCTCGAGCGGCGAGCGGCCGAGCTGGCCGCTCGGTACCGCCTGACCATGCCGCAGAGCATTCGGTGGGTGACCAACCAGGAGGGTCGCTGGGGTTCGTGCACGCCCAGCGACCGGACCATTCGCATCTCGTCACGGCTGGTGGGCGAGCCCGGTTGGGTGCTCGACTACGTGATCGTGCACGAGCTGGCCCACCTGATGATCAGCGGTCACAGCCCCGCCTTCTGGGACCTGGTGGGGCGCTACCCCAAGGCCGAGCGGGCGCGCGGCTTCCTCATCGCACGGGGGCTGGAGAGCGACGAGTAGCTCCCCGCCGGTCGATTGGGCTGGCAAGACCCCAGCCAACCGGCTGCCCGACTCGGTCGCCCTGCGGGCCCGGGTGCCCGGATCGACGTCCGCCGCGGTCGAGCCGTTCGGCCCGGCGGGCCGGCGGGCGGTGGTGGTCCGGGTCGATCCCGCCGTACGGCGGGGCGCCCTCAACGCCGACGACGGCGCCACCCTGGCCGCCGCCGCCCTGTTGGCGGTCGAGGTGCGGCTGCCGCTGGTCGCGGTGCTCTCCACCAGCGGATCCGATGTCCACTCGGGCGTGTCCGCCCTCCACGGATGGGGCGGGGCGGCTCGGGCCCTGGCCGCGGCATCGGGCGTGGTGCCCATCCTCCTCGCCGTCGTCGGTCCCACCCTGGCGGGCCCGGCTCTGATGCTGGGCATGGCCGACATCGTGGTCATGAGCCCCGACGCCCTGGTCTATCTCTCGGGTCCGGCCATGGTCGCCCAGATGACCGGCCTCCAACTGACCCCGGCCCAGCTGGGCGGCTCCGACGTCCATGTCCGCTCGACCGGCGTGGCCGCCCTGGCGGTCGGCAGCGAGGCCGAGGCGGTGGCCGCCCTGGGCGACATCCTCGGCTACCTGCCCAACCACACCGACGAGGAAGCCCCGCGCGGTCCCCGGCACGACCCGCCCGATCGGGCCACGCCCGAGCTACGCGACCTGCTGCCCACCCGGCCCTCGGGCTCCTACGACGTGCGTGGGGTCATCTCGGCGCTGGCCGACCGGGGCGAGGTGCTCGAACTGCGGGCGGCATGGGCCCCCCAGCTGGTGACTGCCCTGGTTCGGGTCGACGGCCAGCCCGTCGGTGTCGTGGCCAACCAGCCCATCGCCATGGCGGGCACGCTGGACATCGGGGCGGCCCAGAAGGGCGCCCGTTTCGTGTCCTTCTGCGACGCCTTCAACCTGCCCATCATCACCATGGTCGACACCCCCGGTTTCATGCCCGGAAAGGACCTCGAGTGGCGGGGCATGATCCGCCACGGGGCCCAGCTCGTGTTCGCCTACGCCGAGGCATCGGTGCCGCGCGTGAGCCTCATCCTGCGCAAGGCGTACGGCGGGGCGTACATCGTCATGGATTCCAAGACCATGGGCAACGACATCTGCCTGGCCTGGCCCAGCGCCGAGGTGGCGGTCATGGGCGCCGAGGGTGCGGTGCAGATCCTCCACCGCCGAGGCGACGCCACCGACCGGCCCCGCCTGGTCGAGGAGTACCGGGAGGCCTACCTCAACCCCTACCTGGCGGCCGAGCGGGGCTACGTGGACCGGGTCATCGACCCGGCCGAGACCCGGTCGGCGGTGGCGGCGGCGTTGCGGATGCTGGCGTCGAAGCAAGAGAAGCTCCACGCCCGCAAGCACGGCAACACCCCGCTCTAGGGACCGGGCGGCGGCCCGACGCGCCCCTCGGGATGGTCGTCGCTGCAGACCCTGGTGGCGGGCCGAGCTTGGAGGCGGGCCTCGCTGATCGCCTCGCCACACAGCTCGCAGGTCCCGTAGCTGCCGTCCTCCAGCCGTTGGAGGGCGTGCTCGACATCGCCCAGCTCGGTCTCCAACTCGTCGAGCACCGACAGGTCCGGTCCCGGCTCCATCGCGTGATCGTATCCCCGGTCGGTAGCCTGCTCGGCCATGACCGACACCGCCCTGACCGATCCTGAGGCGGCACCGCGCTGGGATCTCTCGGCCCTGTTCGAGGGCATCGGATCTCGCGGGTTCGCCGCCGCCCAGGAAAGCCTGGGCGCCGAGCTGGTGCGCCTGGGCGCCCGGTACGACCGCTTCGACGTCCGGGGCGGCGACCCCCTCCCGCTCACGCCTGACTCCCTCGCCGGCTTCGACCAGGTCGTGGCCGCCACCAATGCCCTGATGGACCAGGTCCGGTTGGTCCGCTCCTACCTGGCCTCTCGCCTGTCAACCGACGCCCGGGACGACGAGGCGGCGACCGTGCTGTCCCAGGTCCAGACCCAACAGGCGGCCCTGCAAAAGCTCACCACCCGCTTCGAGGCGTGGGTGAGCCGCTTCGGGGCCGACGCGCTCGTCGCCGCCAGCGAGGTGGCCGCCGACCACGACCACGCCCTGCGCCACGCCACAGTCTCGGCCCGCCATCAGATGACCGAGGCGGAGGAAGGGCTGTACGCCGACCTCCGGCTCACCGGAGGCGTGGCCTGGAACAAACTCCACGGCGACGTCACGTCCCTCCTCGCGGGCGAGCTGGACGGGCGCCTTGTGCCTGTGACCGAGCTGCGCGGCATGGCCACCGACCCCGACCCGGACCGGCGCCGCCGGGCCTACCGGGCCGAACTGGTCGCCTGGCAGTCGGCCGAGGTACCCCTCGCCGCCGCCCTCAACGCCATCAAGGGGGAAGC
This sequence comes from Actinomycetota bacterium, assembly GCA_030947025.1. Lineage (GTDB taxonomy): Bacteria > Actinomycetota > Acidimicrobiia > Acidimicrobiales > Palsa-688 > JALYXV01. Next base: position 4,061 of record JALYXV010000203.1, read on the forward strand.
CAATACCGTCAACCGCCGCCGGGGCTGGCCCGACGCCCTCGAGCCCGCCCTGTTCGCCAACAGCGTGGAACGCCCCGCCCTCGAGGCCATGCAGGCGGCCGCGGTCGAGTCGTTCCCCGATTTCCGCCGCTTCCTGCGGGCCAAGGCCCGCCTCCTCGGAGGCGACGGCGATGGAGGCCTGGCGTGGTGGGACCTGCTCGCGCCCGTCCCGGGGGAGGGCCTCGTCACCTGGCCCGAGGCGGTGACAGCGGTGGAGGAGGCGTTCGGTTCCTACTCCGCCACCCTGGCCGGGCTGGCCGAGCGGGCCCTGGCCGAGCGATGGGTGGACGCCCAACCCCGCTCAGGCAAACGGGGCGGGGCGTTCTGCGTGTCGGTTCGAGGCGACGAGAGCCGGGTCTTCCTCAACTTCGACGGGTCGCTCGACTGCGTCCAGACCCTGGCCCACGAGCTGGGCCACGCCTACCACAACACCAACCTGGCGGGCCGGACGGCGCTGCAGCGCCAGACCCCGATGGCCCTGGCCGAGACCGCCAGCATCTTCTGCGAGACGATCATGGTCCAGGCCGGCTTGGCCCGCGCCGACGACCGGCGCCGGCTGGCCCTGCTCAACGTCGACCTCCAAGGAGCCTGCCAGGTGGTGGTGGACATCCACTCCCGCTTCCTGTTCGAGCGGTCGTTGTGCGAACGCAGGGAAAAGGGGACGGTCTCGCCGCCCGAGTTGTGCGCCCTCATGACCGACGCGCAGCAAGCGACCTACGGGGATGGGCTGGACCCCTCAACCCTGCATCCGTACATGTGGGCGGTGAAACCCCACTACTACTCGACCGCCTTCTACAACTGGCCATACTGCTTCGGGTTGCTGTTCGGCACCGGGCTGTACGCCCGCTACCGCGAGGATCCGGAACGCTTCCGGGCCCACTACGACGACCTGCTCTCCGCCACCGGGCTGGCCACGGCCGCGGCCCTGGCCCAGCGCTTTGGCATCGACATCGCAACCATCGACTTCTGGCAGGACAGCCTGGCGATCATCGGGGCCCGTATAGACGACTTCGAACAACTGGTCAGCTCAATCGGCCGGACCGGTCCCTAATGTCACCCGGGCGCTGCGGCTGGCGCCCGCCGGGCCGATCCAGTTGAGCGTCACCGAGTCGCCCGGACGGAACTGGTGCAAGACCGCGGTCAGCGTCGGGCCCGAGTCGATCGATTGGCCGTTGATGGCAATGATCACCGATCCCTGGGTCACGCCCGCGGCCGCGGCCGGCCCCCCGGCCACCACGCCGGTGACCAGCGCGCCGGCCCGGCCAAAGGCGCCCGCGCCGGTGGTCACCTGCACGCCGAGGAAGGGCGGCAGGCCCAGATGGATGGTGCTGCTGGCCTGGCCCGCCTGGATCTGGCGGGCGATGGCCAGGGCCTGGCCGATGGGGATGGCGAAGCTCACCGTCGTGGTCGACTGGTTGGCCACCGCGGCGGCGGTATCCATGCCGATCACCTGACCGGCACCGTTGGCCAGCGGGCCGCCCGAGTCCCCGGGCTGGAGCAGGGCCGTGGTCTCGATCAGGCCGTCCAGTTGTTCCGAGGTCCCCGCGGCCGGGTCGCTGGCGATGATCGACTGGTTGATGGCGGCGACGGTGCCGGTCGTGACGCTGGGCGCGCCGCCCAGGCCGCCGGCATTGCCGATGGCCACCACCGGGTCGCCCGCCGCCACGGTGAACGTGCTGGTGGTGACGGTGGGGAGGCCGGAGGCGCCGTCCAGTTGGATGAGGGCCACGTCGGCGGTGGGGTCGACGCCGAGCACATGGGCCGGGTACCTCCGGCCCGTGCCCACGGAAACGGCGGCGATGGCGGTGGCGCCGTCGATGACATGGTTGTTGGTCAGCACGACACCGTTGGAAGTGAGGATCATTCCGGTGCCGGCTGCGATGGCGTGCTGGAAGGCGAGCCGGGTGTCGATGTCGACCACCGCGGGGTTGACCATTCCGGCAATCTGGGCGGGCGACAGGTTGGGCCGGCGGGGCGTGACCGGTGACGGCGTGACCGGTGGGACCGCCAGCGGGCTCACCGGCGCGACCCCGCCCGGGCGGGTGGTGGCGGGCGCGGTGGTGGCGGGCTGGCCGGTCGAAGACGGGGGCACGGTCGGCGCGGTCCGGCCCGACGCTCCCGGAACCAGACCTGACGACGCGCGACCGGCCAGCAGGTCTCCGCTGTCGGACCCGACCCGTATCGTCGCGGCCAAGGCGCCCGCCATGAGCAGGAATCCGATGATCACGGCCAGGGCGGTGACCAGGGCGTCACGGCTCTTGAAGTCACGGCCCCTGGAGGGGGCGGGTGGAGGCGGAGGCGACGGCCGCCACGGCGCAGGTGGGGGCGCCCAAGAAGCGGTGCTGACGGGCGGGAAACGGTCGGTCATAGCCTCGGGCTGCTCAGTCGGTGCAAGGATCAGTGAAGCCGATAGAAGACGCCGACGCTCAGCGCGACCAAAGAGACGGCGAAAAATCACTTCAAGTATGGCCGATCTGTCGAGTTTCCCGCCGGGGCCCGAGGACGGCCCGCGACCGCGGGTAGCCTCGCGGGGGGCCGTTAGCTCATCTGGTAGAGCGGGGGACTTTTAATCCTCGACATGGCTGGGTTCGAGACCCAGACGGCCCACCAGGTTCAGAGGGTGACGTCCTTGGTCTGCACGCACAGTTGGTACGCGCCGTTGGCGACCACCACGCAGCCCGCGATCGGATTGGTGAACGTGAACCCGCTGGGCGCCTTCAGCGCCTGGCCCCAGACGAAGTGCCAGTGGCCGTTGCACACGGCGCAGTGGACGAAGGCGGCGATGGCGTCATAGGGCCGGGCCACCCCGGTGAACGGCCTCGAACGGGAGTCGACCTTGGTGCCGTTGAAGTCGAGCTCCTGGTACAGGGCGATGTCGCCCAGATTGGACGTGCAGGCGATTCCGGTGGCATAGGTCCACCTGCCGTTGACGATCTGGTTGTTCACGAACATGGCGCCGGAAAATGACTCCGGGCTGGCGATCTGGCACGCCGGGGCGGCCGCCGCTTTGGGGGCCGTCGCCGTTTCGGGGACCACGGCCCGGGCGGGACTGGCCAGGCCGAGCGACACGACCCAGGCGGCAGCGGCGACAAGGGCGAAACGGTGGCGGGTAGGCATCAGGACACCTCCGACCCGATGCTAACTGAGCTACAACTGGGCGGCCCGAACCAGCACCAACGCGGCCAACACGGCCAGCAGGCCCACCACGACCGCGCCCTGGTAGGCCAACCGTTGCCGGGCGGGCCGGCGGGCCGCCCAGGCGTAGGTGGCGCCTACCACCACGCCCGTAACCAGCCCGCCCACATGGGCTCGCCAGTCGATGGCGGTGTCGTAGAACGAGTAGGCGAGCAGGATGGCGATGAGCAGCATGATCACCCCGGTTTCGGACCGCTGGGCCCGGGCCAGGGAAAACCAGGCGCCGAATATCCCGAAGATGGCCCCCGACGCCCCCACCCCGGCCACCAGCACCGGCCCGAAAACGAAGCTGCACACCGACCCGCCCAGGGCCGCCAGCAGGTACAGAAGCACGAACCGGCGTCGGCCCAAGGCCCGTTCGATCGGCGGCCCGCTGATGAACAGGGCGGCCATGTTGAACACCAGATGGGGAATGTTCTCGTGCACGAACGTCGCCGTCAGCAACCGGTACGCCTGTCGATGGGCCACCAAGGAGGGGATCTGGGCGTAGTCGAACTCCCAGGTCCGATGTGTGGTGGTCAGGACGAACACCGCCCCGTTGATGACGATGAGGGCGGCCACGACCGGCGTCAGCCGGCTCGACCGGCCCGGACGCCGCCCCAGCCGAGAGCCCGCACCGCTTCCCTGCGCCCCCTCGGTCACACAGGTCGGGCAATGGTGACCGACCGGGGCCACGACCATGCAATCAAGGCAGATGGGCCGGCCGCAGCGGGTGCAGTGGACACCGGCCAGGTGGTCGGCATGGCGGTAACAGGCGACGCGGTCGGGTAACTGAAAGGTCGCCATCGAACAGGCGCCTCCTTCAGAAGTTCCAGCGCTGGATCACGGCGGTCTCGTGCTCCCAGCCCAACTCGCTCAGCGTCCCGACCTCCAGCGCCAACGACCGGCCCGTCTGGGGCGGGTCGCCGATCCAGCGGGCGGCCAGCACCCGCAGGATGTGGCCGTGGCCCACCAAGGCCACGGTGGTAGCGGCGGCGAGGGCCTGGACCCGGGCCACCACCCGGTCGGCCCGCTCGGCCACCTGGTCGATCGTCTCCCCGCCCGGCACGGGACCGTCCCATATCGTCCACCCCGGTAGGTCCTGACGGATCTCGTCGGTGGTGCGGCCCTCGCATTCGCCGTAGTCCCACTCCATCAGGTCAGGATCCAACTGCACCCCGGTCAGGCCGGCCAGTTCCGCCGTCCGCACCGACCGGACCAGGGGGCTGCACAGCACCAGGGCGAACTCTCGCCCGGCCAGCCGTTCCCGCAGCGCCCGGGCCTGGGCCTCCCCTGTCTCGTTCAGGGGGATGTCGGTCCGGCCGGTATGGCGGCCGGACGCGCTCCAAGCAGTTTGCCCGTGCCGGATCACCACAACCACGGGCCCGTGAGTCGTCATTGGAGGTCAGCGTATTGAACGGGTTTCGCCCGCCCCCCGAATTGGGCAAATTGACGGTATGGAGACGGGCGTCGAAAACACGGCGGAGACGTCCTGGACCAATGATTCGTTCCCTTGATCGCCACCTTTCCTCCACCTTCCCACCATTCCTGCTCAGCGCCCGGCGGGCGCGCGAGTTCGTGGCGGCGGGACTTCGCGACTCCGGGGTGGACGAGCCGGTCCTGGTCGACCGGCTCAGCTTGGTCACCAGCGAGCTGGTGACCAACGCGGTCGTCCATGCCGGGACCGACGTCGAGGTGCGCGTGACCATCGACCCCAGCGACGTCTGGGTCGAGGTGGTCGACCGATCCCCGGTCCTCCCCTATCGATCCCCTCCCTCGCCTTCGGGGATCAGCGGGCGGGGCCTGGACCTGGTCGATGCCCTGGCCGACGCGTGGGGCGTGGCCGAGGTTGAACACGGTCTGGGTAAGACGGTGTGGGCCCGAGCCAGCCGGACGTGACGGTAGGAGGGGCCGGCCGTCCACGACCGGCCCCTTTCCCCGCTCCTGCTCAGGCGTTCTTGCCGAGATCGGAGATCTTGGCCAAGTGGTACTTGTCGGCCGTCGCCTTGGTGACCGCGATGGCGTCGGAGTCGGTGGCGTTGGACGGGTCCAGCAGGGTCAGGCCTTTGGGCGCGAGGGCGGAACTCAGCTGCTGAACCGTCTGGTCGAGGGTGAGTCCGCCCATAACCTTGGGATCGAGGAAGGCCAGGGCGTTGCCCGCGTATTCGGGGATCATGTCCAGCTGGCCGCTTTGCAGGGCAGGCTGGACGATCTCCCGGGCGCCGAGGTTGGTCTTGAGCGTCACCGAGTAGCCGGCATTCTTGAGGATGCCGCCGTAGATGTCGGCCAAGACCACGCTCTCGGAGAAGCCGAATGAGCCCACCGTGAGCGACCCCTTGGGTCCCGGAGTGGTGCCCTTGTTGAGGCCTTTGGCCTGGATGAAGGCCGTGGCCTGATCGCCGGGGTCAGCGTGGTCGATGTGGATGGCCTTGTTCATGTTGACCAGGTCGTCCTGGGTCAGGGCGGCCGACACCGAGTTCAGCAGCGCCTTCACCTCCGGCGTAGCCTTGGACGTGCTGATCACGGGAATGACGTTGCCGGCTAGCTGGAAGTGCTTGTCGTCGTCGAGGAGCACGAAGTTTTTGGCCTTGATGGTCTCGTCCGACGAGAACAACCGGGCCACGTCGATCTGACCGCCGGCCAGGGCCGACACGGTCAAAGGACCCCCGGCATCGAGCGGGGTGAACTGCTTGAAATGGAGCCCGTAGGTGGTCTGCAGGCCCAGCAGGCAGGTTGGGCGGGTCTGGCACTCAGGCGGCCCCCCGAAGACCAACTTGCTGGCCAGGGGGGTGGCCGGGGCAGACGTGCTGGTCGCGTTCGACGTCGACGTACCACTTGAGCCGCACGCCGCGGCGGACAGAGCCACCACCACCACCATCGCGCCCGTCGCTCCTACACGATGAAACCGCATGGGTTCATTCCCCCTCTTCGTCGCCGGGCCACCATCATGCCGCTTTCGCTCCCGGGGCGGCCAGGATGGCGGTGGCGCCGGGCAGGGCGGACAGCTTCTTTTCCCGGTCGGCGGCCACGTGGAGGCCCTTGGGCGTGGCCGCCCGCTGCAGGGCCGCCAGCCCCAACTCGGTGAGGAACGACAGGACGGCGACGATCAGCGCCCCGGCGAAGAGCTGCACGTTGTCCCGCTGGGCCCGGCCGTCGATGATGTAGCGGCCCACGCCCCCCCACGCCACGACCGCCCCCAGGATCGCGGTCGCCACCGCCTGGACGCCCGCGGTGCGGATGCCCGCGAAGATGAGCGGGATGGCGTTGGGTATCTCGACGCGGGTCAGCACCTCCCAGCCGGTCATCCCCATGCCGACCGCGGCCTGCTTGACGTCGGCGTCGACGCCCCGGATGGCGGTGTAGGTGTTGGTGACGATGGGGGGCACCGACAGGGCGAAGAGGGCCAGGAACACGGGGATGGCCCCCAGCCCGAAGACCTCGAAGCCGATCACCAACAGGGCAAAGGAGGGGATGGCCCGGCCCACGTTGGCGATGCTGATGGCGGCGAAGCCGCCCTTGCCCAGGTGCCCCAGCCACAGGGCGAACGGGAGCGCCACCACCAGGGCGGCCGCCACGGCCAGGGCCGAGATACCCATGTGCTGGTAGACCCGGTGGGGGATGCCGTCGCCGCCTCGCCAGTGGCTGGCCGCGGTGAACCAATGAAACACCCGGATCAGGAAGCTCATCGGCCCAGGCGCGACCAGGGCGTGATCAGCCGCTGCACCCCGACCAGGAGGGTGTCGGCCACGAACGCCAGGAACACCGACCCGACCGCACCCACCACGGTGAGGGTGCGGAAGTCCTGGTTGAGGCCGTCGTTGATCAGCTGGCCCAGGCCGCCCGCGCCGATGAGGGCGGTGATGGTCACCAGGCCGATGGTGGTCACGGTGGCGATGCGGATCCCGGCCATGATGGCGGGCAGGGCCAGGGGAAGTTCGACTCGCAGCAGCTGCCGCCGGGGAGTGAAGCCCATGCCCCGGGCCGCCTCCCGGATCTCGTCGGGCACGTCGCTCAGCCCGGTCAGGACGTTGCGCACCAGGATGAGCAGGGTGTAGCCGACCAGGGCGATCTCGGCGGTCGTCGTGCCCAGGCCGGTGATGGGCACGAGGAAGCCCAGCAGGGCCAGCGACGGGATGGTGTAGATGGCGCCGGTGACGCCGAGGATGGGCGCCTCGGTCCACTTCCTGCGGTAGGCGACGATGGCCAGGGGGATGGCGATGAGCAGCCCGATACCGACCGCCAAGGCGGTGAGGAAGGTGTGTTCCCAGACGTCGTGGCGGATGAGGCCGACATGGCGCCGCACCCAGTGCCAGTCGACCCATGGTTGGCCCGAGGCCAGGAATGACAGTGGGGCCGCCGCCGACACGAGCCCGAGCGTAGCGGGGGCCGGGGCCAGCCGGTACGGTTGCCGGGATGATCCGGCTGGAGTCGGTCACCAAGCGCTACGGCCGCGAGGTGGCGGTCGACAATCTCTCCATGGAGATCGCCGACGGCGAACTCTGTGTCCTGGTCGGGCCGTCGGGATGTGGCAAGACCACCACCATGAAGATGATCAACCGGTTGATCGAGCCCACGTCGGGCACCATCACCGTCAACGGCATCGACATCATGAGCCAGTCGGCCGTCGAGCTGCGCCGCCACATCGGGTACGTGATCCAGCAGGTGGGGTTGTTCCCCCACCTGACCGTGGCCGACAACGTGGCGACCGTGCCCCGCCTGCTCGGGTGGGACGGGGCCCGGGTGTCGGCCCGGGTCACCGAGTTGCTGGACCTAGTGGGGCTGCCCCCGGACCAGTATCGGGGCCGCTACCCGAGCGAGCTGTCGGGCGGCCAGCGCCAGCGGGCGGGCGTGGCCCGGGCCCTGGCCGCCGACCCCCCCGTGCTGCTCATGGACGAGCCGTTCGGCGCCATCGACCCCATCACCCGGGACCGGCTCCAGAGCGAGTTCCTGCGCCTGCAGCGGGAGGTGCGCAAGACGATCGTCTTTGTCACCCATGACATCGAAGAGGCGGTCAGGATGGGCGACCGGATCGCCATCTTGGCCCAGGGCGGTCACCTGGAGCAGTACGACACCCCAGCCAAGATCCTGGGCACTCCGGCCACGCCCTTCGTGGCCGACTTCGTGGGCGCCGACCGGGGCCTGCGGCGGTTGACGGTGACGGCCATCGACATCGCCGACTTGGACAAGCCCCCGCTGGTGCATCTCGACGACGATCTGGTCGGCGCCCGGCGGGCCATGGATGCCGTGGCCAGCAGGTGGGCGGTGGTGGTCGACCGCGAGGAGCGGCTGCGGGGGTGGATCGGCCGCGACCGGGCCGAAGGAGGGGGGAAAGTCATAGACCAGACCCACCGCATGGAGGCGTGGGTGCCACTCGGGGCGACGCTCAAGCAGGCGTTCAGCGAGATGCTCCAGCATGACGCGGGCTGGGTGGCGGTGCTCGACGGGGACCGTTTCGTGGGGGTACTCACCCCCGAGTCGCTGCACGTCGCCTTGCGCCGCTCGATCGACGACGAGGCCGGCGTCGACCTGGACGCCTCACCACTGCGGCTGTAGGGGCGCAGCCGGGCGGCGATCAAAGGCGACTTGGGTGGCCGCCACGTGGCCGCCACGTAATGTTGAGGCGTCATTTCGGCCCGCACGAAGCAGCACCGAACGATATGGGTGGCTCGATCAGATGTGCCTTCGCCTCGGGCCCCGCCGGTGCCAGCCACGGCGCATCGGCGGAGTCCTCGGGGCAATACTTCCAGCGCCGGCAGACGCGCTCGATGCCCACCGGGTACACCGCCAGGGCGCCGTCCGTGCCGATATGAAGGCGGAGGAAGTTCTTCAGATCCTGGTGATGCAGCGGCGCGAACGCCTCGTTGCCGTGGTAACCCAGGCAATTGGTCGCCCACAGGTAGCCGGAGATGCCCAGGACACCGCCGACGCCGCCCAGCAGCCACACCAGGGCCAGGAACGCGACGAGCGACGCCGCCCCGCCTCCCAGCGATGACGTGAGCGCCGAGGCGGTGACAATGACCGCGGCCAGGCCGGCGAACTGCAGCATCGAATGCCCGAGGCCGATGAGGAGCCGGGATACCCCTTTGGCGTCGTGGGCCAGGCGGATCATGGCCCCAAATGTCGCGATCACGAAGATGATGAGCAGGAATGCGGTTGGGCTGTTCCACAACGCCCGGGCCAGGTCGGCGAATCCGACCGATCGATGCCGGTTGTGGAGGTGAAGGCCCAGCATGAACGCCAACAGCACCTGGATCCCGCCCAGGACTCCCGCCAGCGGCAGGTTGTAGGCAGGGAGCAGCCACGCCCGCTTCCTGAGCCGCCTCGAAGCGGGTCGAGACGGGTAGAGGGCGGCCAGCTCGAATTCGCCCGCGGCCGAGTCGCCCGGGGCGCCGGCCCGCTGGGGCAGGTCGTGGGTGGGATGGAGGAAGGCGCCGCCGCCGCCCGCGGTGATGAGCTGGGTCGAGCCCGCCTGGTCCTGGTACCGGCAGTAATGGTGGCGTCCGCTCTTGAGGTAGAGGGCCACGCTGGCGCCCGTGGGCGTCACGACCTCGCGTTCGAGGTAGCCGAGGTTTCGGTCGGAGCACACCTCGGCGCTTTTGCGGCCGCTCTCGACCTCTTTGGCCATGCATACGATGATTCGGTCGCCGGGCCGCATGTCCTGGGCCGCCTCGGCAAAGTAGGCGAGCTGGGCCTCGTCGAGGTAGTCGCCGAACTGCATGTCCACACCCCACAGCCACCATCGGTGCGGTAGCCGCAGGGCGAAGTAGCTCCGGGTCTGGCAGGTCCTCCACCCGCCGATCGACCGTTGGCGGCAGAAGACGTTGGAGAAGTTGACCAGCCCGTCGTACCAGTCGTGGCTGCCCGGGATGGCAAACAGGCTGGAACTTGCCGCCGCCTCGCACGGTCGGGCCGCCTGGTAGGGGCCGAGGAGGCGGTTCTCGTAGTTCGTCCGGGTTGGTACCGGGTACACCTGGTCGCCGCCCATCACCAGGATGGATCCCCGCTCGGTCTCATACTCGTGGTCTGCGTCACCGATGCCGAGGTGCGGGCGGGAGAGGAGGCGGGCGACGGTGTAGGTCGAGTTGAACCCGTCGCCCAGGTCGGCCACATAGTCGAGCCACAGTTCCCCCGGCTCGGAGCGGTCGAAGACGCCGCCGGGCACCAGTGCCTGGAGTTCGCGGCTGTCGGTGTAGGAGGTCAAGAAGCCCGATGCAGGACCCGGGCCGAGGTGTCGACAAGCTGGTGGGGATCGAGCCAGCGCACCATCGGTCGCCGGACGAAGTCCAGTTCCGCGTCCGACGCGGGACGGCGGGGGTGATCGACCGAGTCATGGTTCGATGGCATTCTCCGCCCCAACGGTACGACCGTCCTCCGCCCTGTGCGGCCCCTTGAGCACCAGGCACTCTATGGGACCCACCCACGACTAAGCCCGGTGGCCCGGCACCTGCAGCCGGCGTTTTTGTGGGGATTGACGACTTTGTGGGGGCTGGCCCGCTATATCGACGGTAGATCCTCACAAAGGCGTGAATCCCCACAAAAGGGGCTGGACATCGTGACGTGGTGCCGCACGTGGAGTCGAGACCGTCGGACGTGGCGGTTATTGAGCGGTCAGCGCCGCCCCGACCTGATTGGCTATGGCCGCCAAAGGCGCGGTCGCCTGACGCGCACCCGTTCCGTTGCGGCGCTCGGGACGGGTCAACGAGCGCTCTCGGCTGGGCTCTCGGCTGGGCGCTCGGTCAGCGTGATTGCGTAACCGCTCGGGTCGGCTCAGGTCACCAGTCCGGCTCGATTATCTCCAAAATCGTCGTCTTCGCGGCCGGACCAGCCCACACCCTTGGTAGCGAAGCTGGTCGGCACCTCAGGCGCCCCCTCGTCATCGGGCTGCTCTTCTTGAGTGAGTGGTTCATTGTCGGTCATGGTTCACTTATCCTCCTTCGCATGTACCAGAACGGAGAGCGTGGGCGCCCGCCTGAGCGCCGGTACGTACCCGATGCCTCCTTTCCTACCCCGCTTGTCCTGGGCTTATCACCCTCGGATCATCCGTCGAGGCGGTCCAACCCCGGCTGGCGGCGGCAGCAATCGCCCCATCGAACTCGTGGGCACTGCACCCGAACTGGACCGCTTCTACCTGCTCGACCTCCGGAACTGAAGCGCTACGAGCTGGCCGGAATGGCAGTGGCGCCTCGCATATAGGGGTGCAGGACCGGTGGCAGTGCCACCGAGCCGTCGGGCTGGCGGCACGTCTCCACCAACGCGGCCCACACCCGGGGCACGGCCAGGGCCGAGCCGTTGAGGGTGTGGCACATGACGGTCGAGCCGCCGCCGACCGGTCGGTACCGGATGTTGGCCCGGCGGGCCTGGTAGTCGCTGAACCACGACACCGACGACACCTCAAGCCACTGGTCGCAACCGGGCGAGTAGACCTCGATGTCGAAGCTGCGGGCGTGGGACTGGCCCAGGGCCCCCGTGGAGATGTCCACGACCCGGTAGGGCAGCCCGACTGCGGCGATCGTGCCCGCGGCTCGAGCCAGCAGTTCGGCGTGCATGGCCTCGGCCTGTCCGGGGGTCGTGACGGCCAGGATCTCGACTTTGTCGAACTCGTGCACCCGCAACAGGCCCCGGGTGTCCCGGCCCGCGCTGCCCGCCTCCCGGCGGTAGCACGGCGTGCACGCCATGAGCCGCACCGGTAGCTCGGCCTCGTCCAAGACCTCGTTGCGGCGCAACGAGGTCAGCGGCACCTCGGCGGTCGGGATGAGCCACAGGTCGTCGCGCTCGATGTGGTAGGCGTCGTCGGCGAACTTGGGCAGCTGGCCCGTGGCCTGCAGCGTCTCGGTGCGCACCAGGGTGGGTGGGCGGACCTCCTCGAAGGCGTCGGCGTTCCGGTCGAGCGCCAGCTGGCACAGCGCCCGCGCCAAGGTGGCGCCCATCCGCCGGTACACCGGGAACATCGAGCCCGAGATCCGGGCCCCCCTACCCAGGTCCAAGATTCCCAGGGCGGCTCCGATCTCCCAATGGGGGACCCGCTGATGGGGCTGGTAGCTGACTTCGTCGAAGCCGACCACGCTCAGGACGGGATTGTCGGCATCAGACGCGCCGTCAGGCGCATCCGGCGCGGGCAGGTTGGGAATGCGTAGCAGCAGTTCGCGCAGCTCCCGCTCGACCGGGCCCGTCGCCGCCTCCACCTGGTCGAGCTCGGCGCCGACGGCGTTGCTCTCGGCCGTCAGGGCCAACGCCCGGTCGGCCTGAGCCGCCCGGCGGGCCGCGCCGATCTCCTTGGAGACGGCGTTCTTGCGCCCACGCAGCACGTCCCGCCTGGTCCCGAGCGAGAGCTGCTGGCGGTACAGGTCAGCGGCCCGGTCAACCTCGGCCAGGTCAATGCGCCGCCGGGCCAGGGCGCGCCGCACCGATTCGAGGTCGTCACGGAGCCGGCGGACGTCGATCATCGCCGTGACGGTAGCGGAGCCGCCTGACCGCTCTGGACTGGTGTAACGGGCCAAGTAGGGTCGCCCGGGTGCCGGGCCCCGCCATCGAGGTTGACGACCTGGTCGTGCGTTACGGCCAGACGGTTGCCGTGAACCGCATCAGCTTCGAGGCCCGGGCGGGCCAGATCGTGGCCCTGCTCGGGCCCAACGGGGCGGGTAAGACCAGCACCATCGAGACCCTGGAGGGATACCGGCGACCCACGGTTGGGCAGGTCCGGGTGCTCGGGCTCGACCCGCATCGCGACCACCGGGCCCTGACCAGACGCATCGGGGTCATGCTCCAGCGGGGCGGCGTGTACCCGTCCATGTCGCCCCGGGAAGCGGTGCGACTGTTCGCCCGTTACTACGACGAGTCGGAGGAACCGGAGGGCCTGCTCTACCGGGTCGGCCTGGTGTCGGTGGCGTCGACACCATGGCGGCAGCTGTCGGGCGGGGAGCAGCAGCGGCTGTCGCTGGCCCTGGCGCTGGTGGGACGACCGTGGGTGGCGTTCCTGGACGAGCCCACCGCGGGGGTCGATCCTCAGGGCCGGCTGGCCATCCGGGCGGTCATCGAGGATCTGCGCTCGGCCGGATCCTGCGTGCTACTCACCACCCACGAGATGCATGAGGCCGAGCGGTTGGCCGACCGGATCATCATCCTCGACCACGGCCGGATCGTGGCCGACGGGACGCCGTCGGAGCTGACGACGACCGAAGGGGCAAAGGAGATCCGCTTCGGCGCCCCCGCCGGTTTGGACACCGCGGCCCTGGCCACGACGCTCGTCGCCGTCGTGGACGAGGAGAACCCGGGCGAGTACGTCGTGCGCGCCGAGGGAACGCCGGCGACCATCGCCGCCCTGGCCACCTGGCTGGCCCAGCGCGACCTGACCCTGACCCACCTGCAGGCGGGGCGACAGCGGCTGGAGGAGGTGTTCCTCCGCCTCACCACCCGGGGAGCAGAACCGGCGGCGACACCCGGACCGGCGGCCGAACCCACGGCGGCCCCCCGAGAACTGGCGGTGGCACAACCGGCCGCGGCAGAACCCGCACCAGCCGCGGCAGAACCCGCACCAGCCGCGGCAGAACCCGCACCAGCCGCGGCAGAACCCGCACCAGCCGCGGAACCGCCGGCCCAGGCGGAACCGGCCGCCGCGGCGGGGGGC
>JALYXV010000224.1 GCA_030947025.1 Actinomycetota bacterium
GCCTCAGGCCGACGCGGGCGCGGGCGCGGGCGGCGCGGGCGTGGGCGAGCCGCCGGCTCGGGGCAGGACGCCGCCGTTGACCAGCGTGGCCAGCACGTCGCACACCACCCGGGTACCGATGAGCGAGGTGATGTCGGCGTTGTCGTAGGGGGGTGAACACTCCACGATCTCGATGCCCGCCAGCCCTCGCTCAGCCACCAGGCGGATCAGCTTGAGCACCTCGCGAGGCAGGAATCCGCCCGGTTCCGGCCAGCCCGTGCCGGGAACGAAGGCGGCGTCGAGGCAGTCGACGTCGAACGACAGCCACACCGCCTCGGCCCCGTCCCACGCCACCTCCAGGGCCCGCTCGGCCGCTACTTCGAGGCCCATCTCCACGCAGTCGGTGACGGTCTTGATGGTCGTCTCGCGTTCCCGGCACACCTTCACACCGGGGCGAGGCGCCTGCCAGCCGCCGATCCCGAGCTGGACCAGGTTGCGGGCCGGGACGTTGGGGATGTCGGTGGCGTGGTACCACGGCGTGGTGTGCATTCGCTCGTCCAGGTCGGTCTCCTGGGTGTCCACGTGGCGATCGAAATGGATGATGCCCAAGTTGCCCTGAAGGTGTTGGGCCACGCCCCGGACGGTGGGGTAGCAGATGGAATGGTCGCCGCCCAGCACCACCGGCAACGCCCCGGAGGCGTACACGTGGGCCACCGCCTTGGAGATCTGGTCGAAGGTCTTCTCGATGTTGCCCGGGATGGTGAAGATGTCGCCCAGGTCGCAGATCGTGATCGACTCCCGCAGGTCGACGCCCAGCTCGAAGCAATAGGTGCCGTACAGAGCGGAAATGCGGCGCATGCCCTGAGGGCCGAACCGGGTGCCGGGGCGATACGTCGTGCCAGAGTCGTGGGGCGCGCCCAGGATGGCCACGTCGTACTCGCCGCAGCGCCGGACGTCCTCGACGAAGGGCGCCTTCAGGAAGGTGTTGATCCCGGCGTAATGGGGGAGTTCCCCCCGGCTGAAGGTGGGAATGGACCGGTCGACGATCGAGTCGGCGCCCGTGAGCCCCAGCTCCAGGCCCCGGGCGATCTCCCGGTCCCGGCCCGCAGTCGCCAATAGCGCCTCCCGCTCGAGGGCGCGCTTGGCCTCGGGGCCGCGGCGGTCGTGGACGTGCGGCTCAGACATGGACGGCCTCCTCGGCGGGACGGGTGTCACCGGGATTACCCGTGTCACCGGGATCGAAGAAGGGGTGGAGAAAGGGGGGCAGGGCGGCTGCCACCCGGCTGGCCAGTTGATCGCCTCGATGGGCGAGGAGCCGGGCGGAGGTGCCGGGGCCGGCCAATTGCATGACGCCTGGGGTGGCCGCAGGCAGGCGGCGGCCGAGCAGGTGGAGCGTGCCGACGTGGCGGTGCCCTCCGAGGACGGCGGGCCCGTCCCATCCGGCGACACCAACAACGCCGGTGCTGCTGCCGCCATCGAGGCGGAGGCCCTCCCGCAGCAGGGGGCGGCCGTCGAGGTCGGCATCGAGCCGCAGTTCGATCTGGCCGGGAACCTCGCCCGTGCGCCCCAGGGTCACCGTTTCCAGCCAGCTGACCGTCGCCTCCGCGCCAAGGGTCAAGCGGGTGCGCCCGTAGTGCCGGCAACCGGCGCACGCGATCAGCGGCTCGGGGAGCCAGGCCAGGCGGGCCCCGTCACCCAACCGGCAATCGACTTCCAATGTGGTCGCCCGGCCGTTCGTGCACGGGTGGGCGATCGTGGCCGCGGTGGTGCGCACCGTGAGCCGGGACTCCGCAGCCAGGTCGATCCGCAGGTGGACGGAGTCACCGGCCAGGAGGCCGGCCGCCGATCCGACCAGCATCAGCACCGGCCCGGGCAGGACCTTGGCCGCGATGGGCGGGGTGGTGACCAGTCGCACCACCGTCGTGCCCACAATCCGGACGTCGAGGCCGCCTTTCATCGGTGCACGTGGGCCTGGCCACGAGCATCGACGTCAGCTCCTGCCGCCCGGGAACCGGGCCCACCGGCCAGGCGGGCCTCGACGAATGCCGCCACCTCGGCTGCGCCGGTGGCCGCCACCAGGGAGGTGAACACGGTCGGGCGCGAACCGCGAGCCAAAGCTGCGTCCCGCGCCATGACCGCAAGGTCGGCATGGACAAGCGGCGCCAGGTCGGTCTTGTTGATGACCAGGAGATCGGACCGGATGATTCCGGGGCCGCCCTTGCGGGGCACCTTGTCGCCTCCTGCCACGTCGATCACGAACATCTGCACGTCGGCCAGGGCGGGGCTGAACGTGGCGGTCAGGTTGTCGCCGCCCGACTCGATCAAGATGAGCTCGAGGCCGGGGAGGCGCCGGGACAATTCCGCGACCGCGTCCAGGTTGGCCGAGACGTCGTCCCGTATGGCGGTATGGGGGCAGCACCCGGTCTCGACCGCCACGATCCGCTCGGGCGGCAGCACACCCATGCGCAGCAGGGCCTCGGCGTCCTCCCGGGTGTAGATGTCGTTGGTCACGACGGCCGTCTCATGGCGGCCCGCCAGCGCTCGGCACAGCGCCGCCACCAGGGCGGTCTTGCCCGAGCCGACCGGTCCCCCGATGCCCACCCGGAGTGCGTCACGAGGCAAAGAGACGCACCTCCCACCGAGCGTGCTCCTCCGCCCGCACCTCGACGAGGGGGGCCGACCAGGCCGGCCCGTCGGCCAGGGGACCCTCGGCGGCGTGCGCACCCGTCACCGCCACCTCCTCGGCGAGCGGAGTCAGCCGCATGGCCACCGCCATGGCGTCGGCCGCGTCGACGGGCAAGAGCCGGAC
>JALYXV010000225.1 GCA_030947025.1 Actinomycetota bacterium
GTTCAGGGCGGCCGCGACCAGCCGTTGACGCCGACGCCCGCGCCCGGAAGACTCGATCGCGGCCCCGGGGACGACAGTCTCAGCCTCGGCGGGCGCGGCGGCGGCAGCGGGCGCGGCGGCGGGCGCCGCCGACGCGTGTTCGCGCCTTAGCCGCTGCACCGCCCCTTCAATCAGCGGCACCAGAGCGCAGATGACCGTTAATGACGACAGGATCGCCAACTTGATTCCGAATTCGGTGCTCTGGAATACCAGCAGCCCGGCCGCGATCACCGCCGTCATGGCGCCATAAACGACCCTCGCCGTCCTGTCCTTCGGGGCGGTCTGCGGGTCGGACATCATAAAGAATGCGAAGATCAGCAGCTCAGGTGAAAGGCAGATGTCCACCCAGTAGGCCGCTCCGCTCACCGGTCCGGAGTGCCAGATGGCCAGGAAGCTGCGCCCCGAGGCGGCAAAGACGGCGACCAGCAACCACAGCGTAGTCAGGAAGGCCAGGGCCATCGGGGCCATCCGCACCGGTCGGAGGACCCACGCCCCGCCCGACAAGATCACGGCAAAGGCGATCAGTACCGGGGAGCTGCGAAGTGGCCCCCACCACAGGTACTGGGGAAAAACGTTCTTTGGGCCGATGACGAGCAACGTCCACACCACTCCGAAGTTGGATGGGTTGAAGAGATGGCGCCCGCCCGGGTGGATCAGGTATTTGGACAGAAGCGAGAGCATGGAGGCCAGCACGAAGTACTGGATTCCGTGCAGGCTCCACCAATCCCCGTGTCGGGTACCTGAGGCGCGCAGGATGAAGGCGACACCATTGCCCGTGAGCAGGCCGCTGGCAGGCCAGACCAGCATGTGTTGGCGCTGCAACGTCACCCCCACCTCGACCACCGCGCACAGACCGATCGAAACCATTATCTGAGCGATCGAGACCTTGAATCCGAGGACCGTCTGGCCCAGGGCCTGCACCGTCAGGATCACGGCTGACACCCGCAACCGCGGATCGCCCCGGCGCGGTCCGACCACCGGTATCTCTCGACCCCGAAACACCAATCGTGGTCGCGACGGGGCCGTCCCGATGGAGCTGGCCGGGTCATCAGATCCGTCTCTTTGTGGCGGGCTGGCAGCGGGGACCGCTGCTGGCGCAGTGACGCATCACCCGACCGGCGCGAGGGTGGCGGCGGCATAGGCACTCTGGATGAGCGGGCACCAGATGACCACCGAGTGATAGCGCATCGGGTCGATCGCCTTGGGGACCACGAAGTTGAGTGACCCCGCCGTAATATCGAGCGGTGCGACAACGTCGGATGGCGACGAGCTGGTGTACTGATCGGTGCTGTGAGGTGCCTCGAGCGGGCTGAACCGGATCTCCAGGTCGATGTTGGGCGACACGAAGAACTGGTCCAGACGGAGCGCATAGGTGCCATCGGCCAGCTGGTACGCGGTGACCCGCCCACTGCCTGACTGATCGATCTTGTACAGGGACCCCGTGCGGACCGCCTTGGCCCCCGGCGCGGTCATGGCCGCGAGCGGTGGCTCGACGAGGGGAACATCGACCTGCTGGTCCACCTGGATCTGCCACGGGCCATCGGCCACGACCTGGATGCTCTGAGCAACGGTCTGGGTGGAATAGCCCGTGGCGGTCCCAGGACAGGAGGCGTCGACGACGGGACGTGCACGACCAGAGGCCCGGACACTGAAATGGCCGACTTGACAGGTCGATTTGACCCGCCACTGAATGGCACTGGCGTCAACATTGAAGGTGAGCGCAGTCATTGGCCCCTCGCCCTGACGCGTCACCACGCTCTGCCACCATGGCTCCGAGCGCAGCACCGTGGCGGCGGGCGGGGCCGTCGTCGCGCGTGCGGCGGATGCAGCCCCGGCTGGGCCCGGCGTCGGCTGCTGGTTCAGCGAGGCCGCGCTGCGGCTCACTGCGGGGGGCGCGGGCTTGGGGGTAGCGGAGCCGAACAGCCGATCGCGCAGCCCGAATAGGTTGCCGCCCACCAGGGCGCTGGCGACGAGCGCGACGAGGGCCAGCACCGTGAACGCACCCTTCGCCCCGGCTTTCGGAGTCTCTGCGCGGGCAGGTGCGACCGGGGAGACGGTGGTCTCGTCCTCCGCCGGCCGCGGCCCGCTCTGATCGGTTTGCGGAGTCGTTTCGCCCGTGGTCATGACTTGGTTTGATCTTGCCATCGCAGGCTTCATTCCGACAGACGTTGGGCGCCATCGGGTGGGCGATCACTGCGGGCCTCTTCATCCTGGCTGCCCTGGCCGCGGCGCTGGCGACCAGGCGTCCGACATGGCGTACCGCGGGGAGTCGAATCGGCGTTGTCGCGCCCGATCACTAGCGGCCCAGTACTCGCCGCCTCACCTCGTTGGCGGTCCCGGCGGTCGGCTGCGCTCGTCGCTGTGGTGGCCATGATCGCGATGCTGCCAGCCGCACGTGCGGGCGCGGCCGGCGCCGCGGGCCAGACGGTTCCCGGGCAACCCAACGACCCGCTGTTCGGAGCCCAATGGAACCTGCCCATGATCGGCATTCCCGCGGCGTGGAGCGTCTCGAGGGGGGTGGGGGCGACGGTCGCGGTCATCGACACCGGCGTGGCCTACGAAGACTATGGACCTCATCGCCGAGCACCCGACCTGGCCGGCACCACCTTTGTTCCCGGGTGGGACTTCATCAAGAACGACAACCACCCTGACGACGAAGCGCCGGCGGGACAGGCCAGCCACGGGACGCACATTGCCGGCATCATCGCCCAAACCACCGACAATGGCCTCGGAGCCGCGGGCATCGCACCGGGCGCCGCCATCATGCCGATCCGGGTTTTGTCCCCCAGTGGCACCGGGACCAGCTCTGCCGTCGCCCGCGGCGTGCGGTTTGCCGTCGACCACGGGGCCAACGTCGCCAACCTCAGCCTGGGCGGCGATGTCGAGAGCCCCGAGCTGGCCGACGCCGTGGCCTACGCCCTGGCAAAGGGTGTCACCGTGGTGGCATCGTCCGGAGACGAGGGGCAACCCATGATCAGCCTGCCCGCCGGCTACCCGGGAGTCATCTCAGTCGGAGCGGTCCGGTTCGACAAATCCCGAGCCCACTATTCCAGCTACGGACCCCGTTTGGACCTGGTCGCGCCCGGGGGTGACCTGGAGGTGGACCAGAACCACGACGGCCTCCAGGACGGCATCGTGCAGCAGGCCCTGTTCGGAGGCCCGTCCAACTTCTGCTTCTGCTTCAAGGAAGGCACGTCGTCGGCCGCCGCCCACGTCTCGGCGGTCGCCGCCCTGCTGATCGCGTCAGGCCGGGCCTCCACACCGGCAGCCATCCGGGCCGCGCTGACGGCGACCGCCGAGCACCTCGGCCCCGCCGGACGCAACGACGAATATGGAGCCGGATTGGTCCAGGCCGCGGCCGCCCTTGGCGTCACCGTGAGTGGCCTACCAGCCACCCCCGCCCCGTCCACGTCGGCGTCCTCGTCGGGCACCGTGCCGCCGTCGCAGCTCGGTAACCCGGCCGCCCCGGTCCCGGCACCACTCCGGCGCCCCCGCGGGTCGGGCATCCCGACCTGGTGGATCGTGTTCGATGGGTTTGGAGCGGCGGTGGTGGTGGCGGTGGCCATCCGCTGGTGGCGGCGCCGGGGACCGCGGGTGCCGCCCGACTCAGCCCCGCCCCAGCAGGACGCCGCCGATCAGGCCCCTACCCACCGGGGGTGAGCAGGTACAAGAAATGCCCGCTACTCCGGGTCCGGGTGGGCGAAGGTGTCGATCATCAGTGGCACGTCGTCGCCGAGCGGGTACAGGATGGGGCAGGTGCACCCGGCGTCGACGTACTCCGCCACCTTGGCCCGGCATTCCTCGGGCGTGCCGCAGGCGGTGATCATCTGCACCACCTCGTCCGGCACCAGCGCCGATGCCGCCGCCACCTGCTCGTGGGTCGCAGGCCAGGTCAATACCTCTCCTATTCGCGCCAGCACCTCCTCCGGCACGCCCGACGCCTTCATGATGTGTGGTTGCTGGCCCAGATATTGGGTGACCAACAGTCGGGCGCGGTCGATGGCCGTCGCCCGATCCCCGTCGAGCGAGCACACCACCAACTGAGGCCGGTCGATGGCGTCAAGCGACCTCCCGGCCTTGGCCGCACCCCGTTCCAGGTGCTCGAGCGCCGCCTTGTTGTATGAGGGCGAGACCAGGTAATTGAGCACGGCGCCATCGGCGATCTCGCCCGCCAGTTGCATCATCTGCATCCCGGTGGCGCCGATGTAGATCGGCACGTCCTTGGGCCGCCGCTCCTGGTACACGTAATCCAGTTCGACGCCTTCGAGGTGAACAAATTCGCCGTCGAAGGTGACCGTCTCATTGGCCAGCAGCCGGCGCACCGCGGTCACGATCTCCCGCATCGCGAGCAGGGGCCGGGTGCGGTGAACCCCGACCTTGCGGGCCAGGGGCTCCCACCAGGCGCCGATGCCGAGGAGGATGCGGCCCGGCGCCAAATCGTCCAGGGTCGAAAACGTGGCCGCCAGTCGGGCCGGGTTTCGGGTCCAGCAGTCGACAACACCCGAGCCCACCTTGATGCGGTCGCTGGTCGCGGCGAAGGCCGCCATGGCGACGGTGCACTCCCGCACCAACCGGCTGTCAGCCTGCCATACCGCCTCGAACCCCCCCTCCTCGGCGTAGCGGACGTAGTCGATGGCGTCGGCCAACGGATGGGCGTCCTGCAAGTAGAGGGCAACGGGAGTCATGAGCCTCTTTCAGGAGAGGTAACCGGGCGGTCGGAGACCCGGCCGTCGGCGGTCACAGCCGGGCGAACAATCGGGCTGCCTGCTCGGCCGCCTTGGCCCGGATTTCGTCGCCGTCCACCCGGGTGGCCACGCCGTCCTGCAGGACCTTCTCCCCCGCCACGGTCACATCGCGCACCCGGATCCCCGGGGTGAAGGCGGCCCACCACGGGTCGTCGGCATGGGGCCGATCCCATACCACCACATCGTCGGCCGCCTCGGGCACCAGCCGGTACCCCTCCTGGAGCCACCCCCACGGCACCAGGGGCGAGGCCGTCACGTCGTCCTCCCGCAGCCGAGCGTAGGCCAGCCGGAACTCCTCCAGCATGTCCCCCCCGATCCCGTCGGTGCCCAGGACGACGGGGTTGGACCGGTGAGCGGGCCGGGCGTAGCCCACCGCGTTGTTCATGTTGGACCTCGGGTTGTGGGCGATGGTGCCGGGCAGCTTCCGATCCAGATGGACGCAGTGGACGAGCAGCCAGTCGGGCTGGGCCAAGGAAGCCAGACGAGCCCCGGCCCCGGCGTCCACCGTCGCTTCTGCCACGTGGATATGAACCCCGACCCCCAGGTCAGCGGCCAGACCGGCCGCCTCCGCCAGGGTCTGGTCGGAGCAGGTGAAGGCAGCGTGGACCCCGACCATGCCCCGGCCGCCGCCGCGGAGGAACCGCTCATTCTCCGCCAGGCCTCGGCGGGCGCCGTCGCTTCCGTGGCGCTCACTGACCCCGTACGCCAGGTACGACCGGACGCCCACCTCGGAACAGGCGTCGGCGATGACCGACAGGCTGCCCTCGATGGCGGAAGGGGACTCGTGGTGATCGACGATCGCCGTGGTGCCACACTCGAGCGCCTCCAATGCCCCGACCAGGGCCGACCAGCGGATGAGGTCGAGGTCGAGGGCGACGTCGAGCCGCCACCAGATCTGCTCGAGAATGCTGACAAAATCCGTCGGCCCCTTCGGCGGGGGCGGCATGCCCCGGGCCAGGGCGGAGTACAGGTGGTGGTGGCCGCACACCAGCCCACCCGTGGTCGAAGTCGTCGGCAACCGACTGTCAGTCGACGTCGGCCGGTCCCGGCCCCGGACCCGAGCCGCCCGCCGGACCCGAGCCGGCCGCTGGAGCCGAGCCGCCCGCCGGACCCGAGCTGCCCCCAGCACCCGCAGTCGAGCCGCCTGCGGCACCGGGCCGGCGGGGCCTCATGGGCCGCGTGTGGCGCCAGGCGCCGTCGAGGTCGTGCAGCGCCGCCGCCACCGCGCCCGCGGTCGGAACCAACCCGATCT
>JALYXV010000248.1 GCA_030947025.1 Actinomycetota bacterium
CGCTATCGGCCACGTAAAACACTCGCTCCAAAGACCCAATCAACCCGCCGACGTGAACCCCGCGCCGATACCACGGATACAAAGATCCTTCTGTAACTACAGACCTGTAACTTTGAGCCACTCCCTGGCCCGCTGGCGCGGGTGCGTCGCAACACCGCCGGGATCGCGCCTGGGAGCATCATCGCCGCAATCATCGACATCCACGAGGGGCAAAGAAGACCGGGTATTCGTCCTTGCGGTAACTGAGCGGCTCACCGGGTTGCGGCTTCGGCGTCCGATCGAGCAGGAAATTGAAGTATGGGGCGACAAACGGGTCGGGCGCCGCCACGCTGTAGGTGTGGTAGACGATCCCGTTCTCCAGGGCGAACGCGATCCAGCTCGGGCTCTCGCGTAGGCCGTCTTTCAGCTCGGCCCCGATCTGCTTCGACCAAAACCGGAGCCATCCCGGCGGGTTGTCGATCATCTCCTTGATCTCGGGGATCTGCTGCGCCTGCTCCTCGGTTAGCGCGAGTCCGAAGTCGAAGGCGAAATCGGTGTTGTAAGTGGAGACATAGGGGAACTGCCAGCTCATCCGCTGCTTGTAGGCAGTCAGTCGGTCGATCGGCGCCCGCGAGAAGCAGAGAAGCGTCACGTCGCGGTGCTTCAGGTGAACGAGCGCGCCGTCGAGCCCGTCGGCCAAGCTGGTGCAGCCGGGGCAGGCGCCGAGGGTATAGTCGGGGCCGAACATTGCGTTGTAGGCGAGCAGCTGTGAGCGCCCCTCGAAGAGCTCGGCAAGAGTCTTCCGGCCGTCCTCGGTGTCGAACTCGTACTCCTTCTCGACCCGGACCCAGGGGAGATCAAGTCGCTTCCTCTTGATCTCCTCGCTTCGCTGCGCCTGCTCCGCTTCGAGGTGCGCGAGCTCCTCCCGAGCCGCCTGCCACTCCTCGCGCGTTCCGATCCTGTGCTCAGCCATCTCATCTCCCTCCTGTTGGGACTCGAGCGCTCCGGCGGCAGCCGAATCCATCGTCGGATCGGAGGCGACCGGGGGGGTCGAAAGTGAGACGAGCAACGACCCGGCAACTCATCGCACGTGTCCTCGGAGCGCATGTGGCCACGATTCTTCGCCGTCCCGCAGGTCGAGGTGTCGATGGGGTGGGGCGGCGGAAGGAGGGCAAGACGACAAACCACCTCATGGCTCCCATCTCGACGACGATAGTGCTGCGTCCCCATTACACGCATCTAGCTCGCCCCAATATCGCCGCGTCGCCATGGCCCGGATCGACGGGTCGCGGGCTGTTGTTCGTGGGCGCCGCGACGACCCCGAGCTGCCGCGAGCGCGCCCGATCATCCCACCGGGACAAGGTCCGAGCACTCCATCGCCGATGACGACCCCGCGCCGGAACAACGCCGATGTGCGACCTCCATTGTTGCTTCAGGGTTCGCCCGGTTGCGGTTCCCGCCCGAGGTGATCATGCTGGCAGTTCGCTGGTAGCTCAGTCCAGCCTCGCCTACCGGGACCTCGAAGGGTTGCTGGCCGAGCGCGGGGTCGACGTCGACCATGTCAGCATCTACCGTTGGGTGATCCGCTTCACGCCGCTGGTCATCGACGCCTACCGCGCCGTCGACCAAGACGGCCAGGTCATCGACGTGTCCGTGTCTCCCCGACGCGACGCCCGTGCTGCCAAGCGTGCTTCAACAAGGCCATCTTGGCGACGGGCTCATAGCCAGCCGAAGTGGTGACCGACAAAGCGGCGCCTACCCGGCGGCCCTCGACGATGTGCTGCCCGGCCCGTTCCACACACCGTGACATATTCCAACAACGCGGTGGAGAACGACCACGGGGGGCTCAAATCCCGGCTGGGACCGATGCGGGGCCTGAAACAAGATCGCTCCGCCAGGATCATCATCGCGGGCCACGCCCTGATCCAGACCTGCGAAGAGGCCACCACGAGCTCGGCTTCGAGGCGGCACCACAGGCGCGGCTGACCGCCGCGTTCGATGAGTTCGCAACGGCCGTCTGAGCGAACCGAGCGACAACCGAGATGGCGCCCTACTCGGGCCGCCACCAATCAATGCAACACAGCCGAAGCTAGGCCCGGGCGTTGCCGGCGGTGACACCAGCCAACGTGCAGCTGTCCGATGCCGAGTTCGTGCACGCCTCCAACGGCCGCCGAACAGTCGTCAAGCCCAACAGGATCAGGCATCGTCGGTACCTCCGTTGTCGGCTCGAAGAATCCTGTCGGAGCGGACAGCCATTTCCATTTGCCCCTGAAACGCGCCCGATAACCTGATCTGGAGGGCCGCCGCCGGTGAACAAACGGATGGCAAAGCCGCCCCGATCGAGGGTTCGGGAACGCCCCGCAAGCTGGCCTGGGCGTCTCTTTGAGCGCCGAGGGAGAGACGGCCGCGCTCAGGTGAAGGGTTCATTGGCGCCGTTACTGATTCTCCGGTCGTTCTACAGGCGCAAGGGTCCAGCCACACGGAAGAGATGGTATCGCTATGATACCTCTACCGATGGCGATGACGTTGCGGTTGACAGACGAGGAACACCAAGCATTGCGGAACCGTGCGGAGCGAGAGGGCATCTCGATCCAGGAGGCGGCCCGCCGAGCAGTTCGGGACTACGTTGCTCGTGGCCAACACCGTGAACGAGTCGCCTCCGCAGCCGGTCGGGTCCTGGAGGTGCACCACGAGGCTATAGAGCGACTTGGTTGCTGAGGACGACATCGAGTATCTCGACGTCGAAGATCTTATGGTCCTCGCTCAGTTGCTGCTCGGTGACCCGGCTCCGATTCGGGACGTCGGCCTGCTGGAATCAGCGTCGGCTCGACCGCGAGCCAGCGCGTTTGGAATTGACGCCTATCCAGATCTATGGACAAAAGCGGCTGCACTGTTGCACTCAATCGTGAAGAATCATGCCTTGGTAGACGGGAACAAGCGACTCGGCTGGCTCGCCACGGCCGTGTTCCTCGATCTCAACGGGATCTACGTTGCCGTCGCCTCCAATGAGGATATCTACGAACTCGTCATGGATGTCGCTGCGGAGGACCGGTCCGTCAGCGAGATCGCTGGCAGGCTGCAGACCATCCTCGGCTGTTGCTGAACCACGGATACGGGCCGAATCAGGCTCTGGGCTAACGCCTGCGTACAAGCGCGACATGCTGAATGCATCGTCGAAGCGCGTTCTGCCCTGCCCAGGAAGGAATCCGCCGCCAACTGGCCGGATCCCCCAATCCTCCCGGGTCTGTTGCGTTGGGGAGAGGCGCGGTCTGCAGCACCCTGATGGCATGATGCACCGTCGTTGTCGCCCCCCGAAGTGTGACCAGTCAACCTTCGCCGGCTACCGCTTCCCGCCCGAGGTGATCCTGCTGGCTGTCAGGTGGTGTCTGCGCAGCGGGCTGTCTTACGCGACATCGAGGAACTCCTGGCGGAGCGGGGCGTCGAGGTCGACCATGTCACCGACCCGTACGCGAACAACCGGGTCGAGTCCGACCACGCCCGGCTCAAGGCCCGGCTGCGGCCAACGCGGGGATTGGAAACGGGCCCGGCTGCGGCCAACGCGGGGATTTGAAACGGGACCGGTCGGCAATGACTGGCCGGTCACGCCCTCGTGCAGAACATCCGCCGAGACCACACGACCGTGCCGTCGAGAGCGACCATCGAAACCGGGTCGCCGACGCGTTCGACGAACTCATGATCGCCGTCTGACCCAACTCCCGGGCACCCATCGCGGCCAGCAACGGCATCACCCACCCGGACCTGCACTCAAACGCAATAGACCCTCACCACAGTCCCAGACTCGGCCAGCCCCTCTGAAGGGACGTGAGTCGCCGGTGGGCCGGACACCCTCCATCCCGGTAAAGGAATTGCCAAGTTGGATGAGCCGGGGCCGCTACAACCGGGCCGTGGCCGATTTCGACGTGCGACCCGTCGCCAACGTACGTGACCCGGCACTCGGGCTACCTCGAGAGGACGACCACGGATCG
>JALYXV010000362.1 GCA_030947025.1 Actinomycetota bacterium
ACCGGAAGCACCGCCTCGCCCTCGTCCCAGGCCCGCCGCAGGGCGTCGACGAAGGCCGGGCCGCCCGGCAGGTCGAGCGCGACCAGCAGCGCCACGGTCAGCCTCCGAGCGGGCCGGGGCGAGCAGCCGGGCGGCCACCGACGGGGGCAGGAACGGCTGCCATCGGTGCAAGAGGCTAGCTTTCGTGTCACCATGAACCGCTGGGTCGTGGGCGCCCGCCCCCGCACGCTGCCCGCATCGGTGATCCCGGTCGGGGTGGGCACCGCGGTGGCCGGGGCGACGAACTCGGAGGTGATCTGGTGGCGCGCCGCGGCCGCCCTGCTGGTGGCGGTCGCCATCCAGGTGGGCACCAACTACGCCAACGACTACAGCGACGGCACCCGCGGGACCGACGCGGTCCGGGTGGGCCCGGTACGGCTGGTCGCATCCGGTCTGGCCTCGCCCCAGGCGGTCAAGCGGGCCGCCCTCCTCTCCTTCGTGGTCGCGGGCGGGACCGGCCTGGCGTTGGCCAGTGCGGCCGGATGGTGGCTGGTGCTGGTCGGCGCGGCCTGCCTGGCGGCGGGATGGCTGTACACGGGTGGCCCCCGCCCGTACGGGTACGCGGGTCTGGGCGAGGTGTTCGTGTTCGTCTTCTTCGGCCTGGTGGCAACCGTCGGTGCCGCCTATGTCCAGTTGGAGCGGATCACCGGCCTGGCCGTGCTGGCCGGGGTCCCGGTCGGCCTGCTGGCGGTGGCGCTGCTGGTCGTCAACAACCTGCGGGACATCCCGGGCGACACCACCGCGGGCAAGAACACCCTGGCGGTGCGCCTGGGCGCCCCCGCCACCCGGATCCTGTACGTCGCGACCATCGCCGGGGCCTTCGCCGCCGTTGCGTTGATCGCCCTCGTGCGGCCGTGGGCCCTGCTGGCCCTGGCCGCGCTGCCCCTGGCCGCCCCGCCCATCCGCCGGGTCCGGTCGGGCGAAGCGGGCCGGGGATTGGTCGACGTGCTGGTGGCGACGGGCCGGCTGCAGCTGGTCTTCGGCTTTCTGCTGGCCGCCGGGATCGCCCTTTAGTGGCCCACGCGGGCGAGAAAGTCGGTCAGCACGGCACAGAAGGCGTCGGGCCGCTCCAGATGGCAGGCGTGGCCCGCGCCGGGGATGAGGGCCACCTCGGCGTGTTCGCCGATGGCCTCGGCCGCCTGGCGCCCGAGGTCGGCGAACTTGGCGTCCAATTGGCCCGCCACGATGAGCACCGGCATGACCAGCTCCGGGAGCCGGTCCCAGAGGGGCTCCTGACTCCCGATTCCCGCCAGGCGCAGCGAGGAGGCCAGACCGTCGGCCGTGTTGGCCAGGCGTTCGTCCCGTCCGGCCGCGGCGACCGACAAGGTGGAGAAAAGGGGCTGGTTCAGCCACCAGTCGATGAACGCGTTCACGCCCTCCGTTTCGAGGCGACCGGCCAGGGTGTCGTCGTCGGCATGTCGTCGTTGCCGTTCTCCCGGATCACGAATTCCTGGGTGACCGCCGATCAGCACCAGGGAGGAGACCAGGCCGGGGTGGACCAGGGCGAGGTGGAGGCACAGGCGGGCCCCCATGGAGTAGCCGAGGTAACCGGCCCGGCCACCGACCTGGGCGAGGAGGTGGGCGCCGGGCCACAGCCCGACCCGGACGTGGCTGGAACCGCCGTGGCCGGGCGCGTCGACCAGGGTGAAATGATTTCCCCGGGCCAGCCGCTCGGCTATCGGAAGCCACGACCGGTGCGTCTGGGTGAACCCGTGCACGGCCGCCAGGGGCCTCCCTTTTCCCACCTCCTGGGCGAACAGCACGGGACGATCCTGGCATGAGCGACGGCGCCGATGTCCAGGCCAGCTTTGCCGCCACCTTGGTGGACGAGTGGGTTCGGGGCGGGGTCACCGATGCCGTGGTGGCGCCGGGGTCGCGTTCGACGCCGCTGATCGTGGCCCTGGCGGCGGAGGGGCGCATGCGGGTGCACGTGGTGCTGGACGAGCGGTCGGCGGGGTTCTTCGGGCTCGGCGTCGGGCTGGCCCGGGGGCGGCCGGCGGTGGTGGTGACGACCAGCGGCACGGCCGCGGCCGAGCTGCACCCGGCGGTCATCGAGGCCCACCAGGCGGGGGTGCCGCTGCTGGCGGTGACCGCCGACCGACCGGCCGAGCTGCACCGGGTGGGCGCCCCGCAGACGATCGAGCAGGAGGGCCTGTTCACCGGCGTGGTGCGCTGGTCGGCCTCGCCCGGGGTCGCCGACCGCGCCGCCGCCTCGACCTGGCGTTCGCTGGGCGCCCGGTCGGTGGCGGAAACAATCGGCAACCCGGCCGGACCGGGCCCGGTCCACCTCAATGTGGCGTTCCGTGAGCCGTTCCTCGGCTCGGCGACGGAGGTGCCCGAGGGGCGAGCGGGGCGAGCGGAGGGAGCGGGGCCGGGGCATGCGGGGCGTGCGGGGCGTGAACCGTGGCATCAGGTGCGGTTGGGCCCGGGGGCGCCCCCGGAGGACCTGGTGGCGGAGCTGGCCGCCCTGGCGGGCCGCCGGGGCCTGATCGTGGCGGGTGCCGGGTCGGGTGCCGGTGCCGGGTCGGGTGCCGGTGCCGGGAT
The DNA here is from genome assembly GCA_030947025.1 of Actinomycetota bacterium. Classification (GTDB taxonomy): domain Bacteria; phylum Actinomycetota; class Acidimicrobiia; order Acidimicrobiales; family Palsa-688; genus JALYXV01. The sequence goes on from JALYXV010000362.1 coordinate 2,584, forward strand.
CGGTTCGCTGGTGCAGGGCATGGCGGCTGCCTTGGGGTGGCCGGTGCTGGCCGACCCGCCCTCGGGGGCGCGGCTTCCCGGCCCCCTGACGGTGGCGGCGGCCGACGCCCTCCTGCGGGTGCCCGAGGTGGCCGGGTGGCGCCCCGAGGTGGTCTTGCGCCTGGGCCAGCCATGGGCGTCGAGAGCCCTGTCCACCTGGCTGGGCGGCTTGGGCCCCGACGTCGACCAGATCCTGGTCGACCCCTACGGGCGCTGGTCCGACCCCGAGCGGGTTGCTCGCCGCTCGGTCCACTGTGATGTCGCCGCCCTGTGCCGGGCCTTGGCCGGCGACCCGTGGGCGGCAACCGACTGGGCCAACCAGTGGGCCCAGGCCGAGTCCGCCGCCCAGGCCGCCATCGACCAGGTCCTGGCCGGGCATGACGAGCTGACCGAACCGGCCCTGGCCCGCAGCCTGGCCGCGGCCGTGCCCGCCGGGTCAGCGCTGTTCGTTTCGTCCTCCATGCCGGTGCGCGACATCGAGTGGTACACCCGGCCCCGGGACGGGTTGACGGTCTTGGCCAACCGAGGGGCCAATGGCATCGACGGCATCATTTCCGCCGCCCTCGGGATCGCCACGACCGGCCCGGTGACGGCCCTCATGGGTGACCTGGCCTTTCTCTACGACGTAGGGGCCCTCCTGTGGGCCCGGAACCGCTCGGTGGATTGCGCGCTGGTTGTGGTGGACAACAACGGCGGCGGGATCTTCAACTTCCTCCCCCAGGCCGCGGGGGTGCCACCGGACCAGTTCCAGCGGTATTGGGGCACCCCGCACCGGCTCGACCTGGCGCAGCTGGCGGCGGCCTATCGCCTGCCGGTGACGGAAGTGGAGGCGGCCGCGGATGTGGCTGATGCGCTGCGGGGGGGCGGCGTCCGCGTGGTCCACGCCCGGACGCAACGGGAGGCCAACGTGGCCGTCCACCGGGAGCTCGAAGAGGCCGTGGCGGCCTCGCGGCGCTGAGGCGCGTCAGCGGCTGAGGCGGGTCAGCGGGGAGGTCGGGCTAGCGACGGCGCTCGGGGCGAGAGCGTCTCGACGTAGTCCAAAAAAGTCGTGGCGCACGCCAGAGGGGAGAAGGTGGCGGCCCGCTCGAAGCCGGCTGCCACGTACTGGCTGCGTACAGCGGGCACGAGCACCTTCTCCATGGCCCGGGCGAGACCGTCCACATCCCCGCGGGGAACGAGCAGACCGCAGCGGCCGTCGTCGGTCACGAACCGGGGGCCGCCCCCGGCCGCGTCGGTGGTGATGACCGGGCACCGGACGCTCATCGCTTCGGTCAGCACCTGGGCGAAGCCTTCCTCATCGGACGCCAGAACAAAGGCGGCGGCATGGGCGACGAAGGCGACCGCGTCGTCCACCCATCCGACCGTCTCGGCGCTGCCCGCCAGGCCCAGCCGGTCGATCTGGGCGATCAGGTTCTCCCGCTCGGGGCCCTTGCCGACAATGAGCAGCCGGGCGTCATGGCGTGCGCGCAGCCGGTGGAAGGCCTCGACGAGGAGATCCATACGCTTCCAGCCGACCAGGCGGGCGGTCGAGACGAACACCGGCGTCTCGTCGGCCAGCCAACGGTGGGGGACGGGGAAGTCTTGCCGTGTCGCCAGTGGCGTGGCGCACGGAACGAGCCCGACGCGGGAGGGCTGGAGCCGGCACCACTTGATGGCGTCGTCGCGGATCGTCGGTGACTCGGCGATCACGCCGTCGGCGTGCCGGTAGGTGGCCTTTGCGATCCATTTGTTGTCGAGGAAGTTGCTGGCGTGGGAGAGCTCGGCGGGATGGTCATGCCCGACGACCAACTGCCCCGACCACCCGCCTGCGACCCGCGCCAGCCCGGTCGCGGCCAGACCGAGGAAGTTGGCATGAACCTGGCGGGTAAAGAACACGTCGGGTCGCTCGGCTCGGAGGTATCTCGTGAGGGCGGCGAGCGATCGGGAAGCCCGCCCTGTCCCCAGGCGGTGGATCCTCACCTCGTCGGTCAACCACGGGGCGGGCGGGTCGTCCTTGTAGCAGACCAGCGTTGGCCCGGCCCGGCCGCTCTCTGCCAAGCCGGCCGCGAGACGGCCCATGGCGTTGCCATAGGTTCCGGCACCGGGTGAGTTCACCAGCAGCGCCACTCGCAACATCAGCCCACTCTCTTCGGTCCAGGCGCTCGGGGACGGGTCAGTCGGGTTGAGTCCGTCCGGCTTAACTTAGCCGCTTAGGTCGGTACTGCCGCTTTGATGGGTTATCATCCGCGGCATCGGGATTGTTCGGTTCAGCTGCCCATCCGACCTGGTCAGGGAACTCGCGGCTGCGGCGGGTATCGACGCCGCGGTCGAGACGGGAACCTATCGCGCCGAGGGAACCCTCGTCCTGCGAGACGCGGTATCCCGGGTGTGGTCGGTCGAGCTTTCCGACGACCTCTACCAGCGAGCCGTGCGCAAGTACGGCGACAAGCCGGGACTGACGTTCCTCCATGGCTCGTCCGCCGACGTCCTGACCGGGCTGGCCGACACCATCGACGAGCCCGTTATCTTCTGGCTCGACGCCCACGGGGGCATGGCGGACATGGGTTTCGATACCGTCTTCAACCCGGCCGGGGAAGCCACGCAGTGCCCGTTGCTGCAGGAACTGAAAGCCGCCCGTTCCTTCCGGCATTGGAGCAAGTCGTGCGTCCTGATCGATGACGCCCGAGGTTTCCTCGGGCCGTTCCCCGAGCAGCGGGCCAGCGACTGGCCGTCGCTCCTCGAGATCACAGACCTCTTGCGGGAGGGCAGCGATCGCTACATCACCATCCTCGACGATGTCCTGATCGCGGTGCCAATGGTCCTGAGGGATGTAATCGACCGCTGGTGGCTGGAACAAACCCGTACCCGCGAGGGGCGAGACGGTTTCCAGCAGAACCTGTGGGAGGCCTACAACCCCAAGCCCCGGGTTGCCTTCCGGATGCTGGTGAAGAGCCTGGCGCCGATGTCGGTCCGGAAGGTGTACGAGCGGGTCCGCTAAGGCCGGACGACGGCGGCCAGTAGCGCCTGGAGTTTGAGCTGGGTTTCGGCCAACTCCGCCGCTGGGTCGGAGTCGCTCACCACGCCCACCCCGGCGAACAACCGGGCGGTGTTGCCCCGGACCTCGGCTGAGCGCACCGCCACGGCCCACTCGCCGTCGCCCTGGCGGTCCATCCACCCCACCGGGCCGGCATAGCACCCGCGATCGAAACCCTCGACCGACGCCAGGTAGGACACGGCGGACGCGGTCGGCGTCCCTGCCACTGCGGGCGTCGGGTGCAGCCGCGAGACCAGCTCCAAGGCGGTCACGTGGTCGCCCTCGAGTTCGCCTTCGATGACCGTTCCCAGGTGGGACACGTTTCGCAACGCAACGATCGAGGGAACCACGGGCACGTCGAGCGCCCGGCAGACGGGCCGCAGTGCCGCCGCCACCTCGTCGACGACGAGCCGGTGCTCCTCGCGCTCCTTGTCCGATCCCAGCAGCAGGCCCGTCAGCACCGCGTCGGCGGTGGGATCGCCGCTGCGGGCCACGGTTCCCGCCAGCGGGTGACTGCGCACCCGCCGCCCCAACCGGCTGATCAGCAGCTCGGGGCTGGCCCCGAGGAAGGTCCCGGTTGAGAACACCATGCACGACGGGTACAGGGTGTGGAGCCGGCGCAGGATGTCGGCGGGCAGGAACGCGCGGTTGGCCACCACCGTGACCTCGCGGGCCAGGACCACCTTGTCGAAGCGCCCCGACCGCACGGCCGAGACGGTTGCCGCCACTAGCTCGGCCCACTCGGCATGGGATCGGGGAGACACCAGCGAGAAGCTGTCAGGCGGGGTGTAGTCCGGCAGGGCGGACAGGGTGTTGAGGGACCGGGTGTCGAGGGACCGGGTGTCGAGCGCTTCGAAGTGCGCCCGCGCCGGCCCGACGGTGGTGAGCCAGCGCCGCCCGGTCACGTCGCAGCCAATGGTCATGGCGGGGATGGTGAGGCTCGCCGGGGCGCTCCGGTCGAACGGGAGGGCGGCCAGCACGACGGGACCGCACCCCGGCCGGCCGACGTCGTCGGTGGTCGGAATGGCCTGGAGCGTCTCCAGGACCGATGCCACCGCAGACGGGTCGTCCAGGCCGGCGGGGAGCATCAGCCGGAGAGCAACGCCGCGGCCGGCCAGGGCGAACGCCTCCCGGTGCCACAGCAGAGCGTCGACCGACCCCCCGACCGAGACCAGGTCGACATCGACGTCATCGGGCAGGGCCACCGTACGGGCGACCAGCCCGGCAGCCACATCGGGCGCCTGGCTGACCGGTGCGACCGTCACCGAGGGCGCGTCGACCGCCCAGGTCATGGC
>JALYXV010000335.1 GCA_030947025.1 Actinomycetota bacterium
CCACCGACACCACGACCACCGACACCACGACCACCGACACCACGACCACCGACACCACGACGACCGAGACCGACGCGGCGCCAGCCCCCCGTAGTGAACCGGCCCGACCGGTCGCGACGCCACCGCCACCTCCGGCCGCGCCGGTTCGCGAGGAGGTCATCCGGACCGAAGGCCTGACGAAGATCTATGGCACCGGCAAGCATGAGAAGGGAGTAACAGCCGTCGATGGCCTTGATCTCTCGGTGCGGAAGGGCGAGATTTTTGGGCTACTCGGGCCCAACGGAGCAGGGAAGACGACCACAGTCGGGATGCTCACCACGCGAGTGATTCCCACAGCCGGTACCGCCACCGTGAACGGTGTCGACGTCGTGCTCGAGCCCGCCCGGGCGAAGCATTTCATCGGCGTCGTCCACCAGGTCAACACCCTTGATCGCAGTCTAACGGTCTGGGAGAACCTTTACTTTCACGGTCGCTACTACGGCATGTCAGCCAAGGCGTCGCGATCCAGATCCGACGAGATGCTGGAACGATTCCGCTTGAGCCATCGGGCCGCGTCGCAAGTCCGAACCCTGTCGGGGGGCATGGCTCGCCGACTGATGGTCGCCCGGGCGGTGCTGCACCGTCCCGCGGTGGTATTCCTGGACGAGCCGACCGCCAGTCTCGATCCCCAGAGCCGCATCGCCCTCTGGGAGATCGTGTCCGAGTTGCACGCCGAGGGCCAGACGATTCTGCTGACCACCCACTACATGGAGGAAGCGGACGCGTTCTGCGATCGGGTGGCAATCGTTGACCACGGGAAGATTCTCGCCCTCGACTCCCCAGCCGCCTTGAAGCACGCCGCCGCGGCGGGAAAGGCGAGTCCCGGCAACGCCAAAGCCTGGTTGGCGCAACTGCGAGCCCTGGATCGCAGCGATACCGACGCGACCTCCCCCAACGGGTCCGGGCCGCTGGACTTCACCGGCATCGAGGCAGCATTGGTCGATGTGATCAACGCGGCCGAACGCCACGGCCTGAGCCTCGACGATCTCCGAGGCGAGGTCACGCTCGAGTCGGTTTTCATTGATCTGACTGGAAGGGACCTGCGCGAATGACGGCGAGGATCGAAGCTCCCCCACTTCCCGCCGACGCGCCGTCGCAGCCCTCGTCCACCTCGGCGACCTGGGCTGCGTTCAGAGCGCTGCTATTGCGCGACCTGACGGTGCTCGACCACGATCTCAACGAGTTCCTTCCCAACACGTTGATGCAGCCGATCATGTTGGTGTTCATCTTCACCTATGTGTTCCCTCGCATCGGCCAGGGGATCGGTGGCAGCGGCAACGTCGGCCAGTTTTCCACGCTTCTCCTCGGCGGCTTGGTCGCCCAGTCCGTCATATTCCAGGGCTTGTTTCGAGTGGCGCTTCCCTTGGCGCGCGAGTTCGACATCACCAATGAGCTCGAGGACCGGGTGCTCGCTCCGACCGCGGTTTCCACCATCGCCTTTGAAAAAATCGTGGCCGGAGCCCTTCAGAGCCTGTTCGCGGGCATGGTCGTGTTTCCGATCGCGGCATTCCTGCCGTCCACCCCGATCTATCTGCAAGCCCACTGGTTGATCCTGGCCACCGTCACGCCACTCGCCTGCTACACGTCATCGGCTCTTGGTCTGACGATCGGGACCCGCATGGAACCGCGGATCGTCCCCCTGCTGGCCGGGTTCATAGCGCTGCCGCTCGGGTTCTTCGGAGCGATCTTCTACACCTGGGACGGCCTTACACCGATCCCCTGGCTCAAGTACACGGTTCTGGTCAACCCCCTCGTCTACATGAGCGAGGGTTTCCGCGCTGGGCTTTCCATCGGCGTGGCCCACATGCCGCTCGTCGCGGTGTATGCCGCCCTGATCGGCTTCGCGGTGCTCTTCACGATCTTGGGAGTGACCGGCTTCCAGAAGCGGGTCATTTCCTGAGTCCCGCAAAGAAGGGCCCGCGCCCGCTGACGCGCCGTGAAGTGGGGAGGCTCAAGCCCAGCTCAGCGGCCAAGTGAGAAGATTGTCATCTAAGGTGGGCCTCGACTCAGTACCCGCGTGTGCTTGTGCACGCAACGGGACTGGGCAACCCGACGACGGCTCAGCCGATTGGGAATTCCCGGCGTAAGCGACAAACCAGTTGATACGGAACCTCGGTATGTGAGACGCTGTGCTAGCGGCGTGGCGGTCCCAGTCGTGCGGCAGGGGGAGGAACTACGAAAATGGCGAGACTGGCGAGAATGGAACGTGGCTATGCCCGGCGGTTGCAGGTGCTGGCCGTCATCTTGACGGTAGGCGTGATGGGGGCCCTGGCTTCGTCCGGCCCGTCCAGCGCTGCGGTCACGAGCGTGAAGGGCGGCGCCAACGGCTACCTGCTCATGGTCAGCCTGTTCGGCGGCCCCGTCCACACCGACGGACCCAAGCCGACCGTGACCCTGCCGCCCACCGGCTCGCCCTCCCCGATCACCGCCACCGCCCCCTCGGCCAACGCCAGCTTCGGCCCGGCCACGTTCTTCACCTCCGACGCCCTCAACGTCAGCACCCAGGGAACCACCGGAGCGGGTGGGTCGGTGAGCAGTTCCAGCACCGTCGCCAACGTCGGCAAGGGCGGCTCCGAGGTCTTCACCGCCGACAGCGCGGCCAGCAGCTGCACCGCCTCCGAATCCGGCGTCACCGCCACCACCACCATCACCAACGGCGTGCTCCAGACCGACAGCGGCGACACCAACCCCCCGGTCCACCCACGGGTGACCCAGCCCGTGCCGGTCAACCCGACCCCCAACACCAGCGTCATGGGCCACATCCACGTCAACGGCGCCCAGGACAACTTCCACGTCATCTTCAACGAGCAGATCACCGCCCCTGACGGCTCGATCACCGTCACCGCCGCCCACCAGGTCTTCGACGGCCCCACCGCGGTCGGTGACTTGTGGATCGGCCAGTCGATCTGCGGCGTGACCGCTCCCACCACCACGACCACCACGGCGGCGCCGACCACCACCACCACGGTGGCGACCACCACCACCACGGTGGCGACCACCACCACCACGGTGGCCCCCACCACCACGACCACCACCGTGGCGGCCACCACCACGACCACCACCGTCAAGCCGACCACCACCACCACGGTGGCGGCCACGACCACGACCACCACGGTCAAGCCGACCACCACCACCACGGTGGCGGTCACCACGACCACCACGGTCAAGCCAACCACCACGACCACCACGGTCAAGCCGACCACGACTACCTCCACCACCGTCCAACCCACCATCACTTGCGTTGTGACCGGGCTCATCGCCGGACCACCCAAGCAGCAGCAGGTGACGGTGCGGGCTTCGGCTGGGCTGGCATCGATTAGTGCGATCCAGATCGTCAATGGGGTCGTGAACGTGCCTCCATTCACCGTTGGCACGACCAACCCGGTTGTCGTCACGGCGACCAAGAGGAACCAGTTGCAGCGCACCGTCTGGCAGTTCGTGGCCACCGACACGCTCGGAAACAGCAAGCTCTGCGGCTAACCCGGTGAACCGCCCTGCAAAACCGGCCCGGGGGAAGCGCGCTCAGACAGCTCAGATAGCGGAGCAACCGTCGCTCAGCCGGGGCTCTGTGCAATCATGGATACCCTTCGGGGGGATTTCCCTCGCAGGCGGAATGGGAGGATTGGCAGTGACAGACGCGACCGTGGATCGGCGGAAACTGTTGTTGGGAATGGGGGCCGCGGGCGGTGCTTTGGCGACCTTGGCAGTCCCGTCGCCGGCGATGGCGGCGGAGAGGCACAGGGACGTTACCGGCTCATGGCTGGTCAAGGTGACCGGACAAACCGTCCCGCCCTACCGTGCTGTCTGGAGTTTCGCCGATGGCGGCGTACTCATATCCTCGGATCAGCGCCAGACGGGACAGGGGGGCGAGACGGCAGGCCATCAGACATCGGGACAGGGAGTCTGGGAGTCGGATAGGCGTCTTGGCTTCCGCGCCAAGTACGTGAAATGGGGCTCCACGCCGGATGTCATGCATTTTGCAATGCTCGTCCACGAGTTCAGCGGTTCGTTGGACGTGGGCCTGAACGCATTCGACGTGACCGGGACCCTCACCATTATCGCGGCCGCCACCGGACAGGTGCTCACCACCGATGGGTTCACCGCTCACGGTGACCGCATGGTTCTGGCCTAGCGTCTACACGGCAACCGTCCCGACGCATTCAGCGGGCCACAGCCGGCGGCCGGGGCCACAGCCGGCGGCCGGGCCACCAGCCGGCGGCCGGGCGATACGCCTGAACAACAACAGATTGCCGCGGGTTTCCTGACTGCCAGAACCCTCGGGCCGCCCACTTTTGTCCGGTCGACCAGCTGGGCTCGCCAGACGGCCGAGGGGTTTCGGGCACGCCCAGCGTTCCGCGTCAACCAGCGGGGCCCCAACACCCACAACCTGCCAAAGTTGCCCAAACGGCCACCGTCCGCCTTCCGGACCGGGCGGACCGGGGGACACCGGCGGACCCGGCGGACCGGCAAAGGGCGACGCGGCACCCGGCGTTCCGCGTTAACTTCAACACCCAGAAAGTGGGGCTCAGCCGACGAACCGCGGCAAAAATCGCGGCGATTGGCCTACCAGGCGCAGCCCGGCGGCCGTTACCGGCGCGGGGGCGGAGCCCGACGGACCGGGGATCAGGCGACCACCCACCGTTGTGCACGCTGGGAACGCGGTCCGATAGGCATTCCCCACCCATTGGTTGTGGTCGCAGGGGCGGTCTTCGCTCTGGTCGATCAGGTCGTAGCGGGGGCCCCCGCAGGTGTCGATCGTGCACCCGTCTTGGTTGTTGTCAATGGACACATTGCCGATGATCGAGTTGTTGGTCGCGCCATACCGGGTGCCGTCGTCCAGGGTGCCCGCGAGCACGGCGATCCCGCTCCCGCCATTGCGTTCGACCCGGTTGCCCACGATGGTGTTGCGCTTGGGGTTGTTCGAGAACGGGAACGCGAGCAGCGAGATACCCGCCCGGGTATGGCCCAGGGCATTGCCCGACGACTCGTTCCCCCTGATCACGTTGTCAGTGTTGGCGGGGTTGGGGGGGTGGAACTTGGGGCAGGGCGGCAAGTCCGGGAAGGCGATCGGGTCCCCGCAGGTCACGCCGAACCCGGAGATATCGGTGTTCAGGACAGCATTGACGGTGATGCCCTCGAGGAAGCTCCCAGAGACGGTGTTTCCGGACACCACGTTATGGTTCGCGCCAGGACCCTCCACCCTGATGCCAATGTCCCCGAAACAGGTGTTTGAGTCGCGGACCGTGTTTCCTCTGACCGTGTTGGCACTCGGGAGGGCACCGGTAAGTTTCCCGCTCACGGGGTCGGTCTCGGCCACCAGGCTGATGCCGCTGAAAGGGCCGTTGTGCTCGGCCACATTGTCCTCGACAATGTTGCCTTGGGAGGAGAAGACGGTGATGCCGTCACCCAAGAGCCCGGGCGACTGGGTGTGCACCTCGCGCTGGCACGGGGAGATGTTGTCCCGCACCACGAGGTTGCGGACCGTGTTGCCGCGACCCTCACTGACCATTACCCCGGCTGCGAAGTGGTCAAGGGTGCCCCCCTTCACTGTTACGCCGCTGACCCGCTGGAGTCGTATCCCGGCGAAGTCGCCCTGGGCTTCGGGTGCCGCGGTCCCGAACACACGGTGACCGTTGAGGTTGAGGGTGACACCGTTGGCGGTGACGATCAAGCCGTCGCCGCTACAGGGGCCGACATCGGCCGTGAGCGTGGTGCTGGTGGTGATGGTGCCGCCGCAGCTGACGGGCGGCCGGGCCGACGCAGTTCCCACCGCGAATGTGCCGACCAGTGCGAGCGCCAAGGCGACCGCGGTCGGAAAGCGAAGACGCCTCATCCTCTATCCCCCTGATGACTTGGCCGGAGTCCCGGCGTTTTCACGCACCCTACGGCAACAACGCGCTCAGAAACAATCGAGCGCCGTTACC